>NZ_JBIQOC010000193.1:0-1186 GCF_044130295.1 Acinetobacter uliginosus
AAGCAAGCGAAATCCGTGAGGAAGTCGCCTAAGAGCCTTTGCTTTTAGAATCCCTGAGAAACGAGTTTCGCAAGGAGCTAGTCGAAAGTGGTGGGAGTATGTCAATGTGTCATTTTGGCAAATGGTTTCAATCAAATCATGCTAAATTCGAAAAAATCAATACTGACAAAACCCGGGAACTGGAGCAGGCGCATTATCTTGTGCATCATCATTTGCATCATATATTTTCCAAGCTCAGAGACAATCAGTGCGTAGAGGCAGCTTTAGTCAGTTAATATCAAAAAAGTCAGAATGATCTGCTGGAACTGCTGATTTATTTTAGAACCCATTTGATTACCCAGGCATTGCAGTACGACCCTTTAACCGGTTTGGCCTTAAGATATGGAATGGAGAATCAATTCAGTACCTTGCGTCAGAGTACTGAAAAAAACCAGAAAATAATGGCGGTCGGTTTACTGGATTTGGATCATTTTAAAGAGGTCAATGATCAATATGGACATCAGGCGGGTGATGAAGTTCTTGCTCATACGGCGCAGATCCTGCGTGATTCTCTTCGAGACACGGACAACATTTTTTGCTTTGGTGGCGAGGAATTTCTAATCTTTCTAGAAGTGGACAATGCTGATTCCCTGCATGAGATTATCGACAGAATTTTTCATTCACTGCATAGCAATCCGACCCAACTAAAAAGTGGTGAAGTGATCTATATCACCGCCACGGTCGGTATTATCCACGTCGAGCCTGATGAAACCATGGAAAAAGCCATTGCAAGAGCGGACCAGGCGATGTATTCAGGAAAGCAGCAGGGACGAGACCGGGCAGTCTTTGCATGACAAGATATTTTGTAGCTTGCTCGTCTGCTGGGTGTCTGATTTATAAATATAGCTAAGTTACGCTAAGTGGGCTTTCCTGAGGGCTTTGTTGCATAAACATTCAAAAGCTGAGTTTTCCCCAATCCATTCAAATTTAAGAGACAACTTGGGTGTGAGGTCTACCTAATTCCGTAAATCTATTCAGAACTGCCACACGCGCATGAATTTCATTGACCTGACTTTGAAAATGTCTTGCCGTCAGCTTATCTCCTAATAATTTGATGCAATGCATCTTGGTTTCCACCAAACTACGACGGTGATAACCCGACCATTTTTTCCATAGGGTTCTGCCTAAATGTTTAACCGTTTGAAGT
>NZ_JBIQOC010000194.1:0-1172 GCF_044130295.1 Acinetobacter uliginosus
TAATTGAACCGCTCTTTCTCTGATTTCAGGGGTATATTTTAATTTTGTCATCGGGATAGTCTCTCAGAATATTGACTCTCCGACAAACCCGGTACGGTTCAGTTTACTTTTTTCGTTCAAAAAAAAAATACATAACTTAAGAGAAGGCGTATACTTTATAATAACAAATAGAATCACCTAGGAGCAGACAAATGCCTCTCAAATTTGTAATCCGATTCGCGAGTATTTTGTTTTCATTATTAATTCTGGTTGTTATCGCGACTCAATTTTTATTTTCAAGTAAGGTAACAACGGACATATGGATCATTTCATTTCCTATTATTTTGGCTATTCCAATCTTGACATCTATTGTTTTTGCAAAAAATGATGAATTCAGTATCCATTCTATGGATTAATGTATTTATATGAATTGATAAAGTAATGTCCTAATCACTGAAAAGCTCATTACAAGGTGCAATGCTGTTCACTTAAGAGGAGCAGCATTGTGATCTACCGGATAACGGGTTTTTGACATCTTAACCGTTCGGGGTGTTGTTGGCCTCGAACGCCTTTCCAGAAACAGGCTACCCATCCCTGATCTCAGCTCCGATAGCCGCCTGCCAGTCCCTGACAAAGGGTTGGCATTCGCCATCACAATCAGCTGAACGGCTATTTGGCCAATCTGCGTGTCGCTGGAATGCTCCGGTGCGCCGATAAACAAATGGTCACCACGGGCTGATCCAGATTGAGCCCCAATGACTGTATTGTAGATTCATTCAACTGTGTAATAGGTAAATTAACAGCACCTTTTATATGACTGTGTTTAAACTCTTGAGCACTTCGGACATCAACAATCTGTACAATTTCCTGTTTCTGTAATAATTCCTGACAAGTGATTTCAGGCACCTTGCCCCAAGGTAGATACATCAGAATATTAAACATGATTTTCCTCTATTAGAACAGTTGTTATCCGCGACTTATATTTATAAGGATTTAAAATAAAAATAAGTAGTAAAATAAATATAAGCCAATCTTGGGTTAAACTTCAAATCTATCCTCATAGAAAATACAATGACTTTTTAATAACCAAACTGAACCGTACCGGGTTTGTCGGAGAGTCAATATTCTGAGAGACTATCCCGATGACAAAATTAAAATATACCCCTGAAATCAGAGAAAGAGCGGTTCAATTA
>NZ_JBIQOC010000195.1:0-1087 GCF_044130295.1 Acinetobacter uliginosus
TATTTAACATAAAATCTCTTATGCGAAATTCAGTTGTAACCCCCAAATAGAAATGTCCGGTTTATCGATTGCTCGACCTAAGATCTCAGAACATAAGAATTTGATGATCACCCTGGTTCTCAAAACTCGATACTTTATTGAAAAGTTCTATCGAGGCTTATAAGTCCTTGAAACAAAAAAAATGCCTGAACTTCAGGCATTTTTTACATCATTAATATCTACTAAAAAGCTTACAACAATCAAAAAACGAGAGTTTTATTCTTGTGAATACGACTTAACTTTTTCAAAAATTGGATAGAAATCTAATCCCTCATCTTTCATCGTAGAAATCAACGCAACGATTACAGCAATATGTGTAGGAACCACACCTTGTTTACTGTAATTCGTAATCGAATTAGGTTTCATATCCAATAAGGCAGCAAATTCCTTAATTGAAAGCCCTGCTTTACCGACAAGACGTTGAAATTCAGTATATGGCATTTAATTAAATTTATAGAAATGGTGTTTTGAGATTATAGCATAGGGTTACATTTACATAAAAACACATAAAATTATGTGGCAAACACATATTTTTATGTGTTATAAATAGCTTATCAACTAACCTATTTATCATCTCTATAGGAGAAACATACTATGTACTCATACCCGGATTCAAACACTGAAAAGAAAATTGCTCTCATGATTATTAATGAGTTTTTCATTCAAAAAGCCAATGAACTGTGGATTTTTTTACAACTCGATCAGTGCTTTAACGATTATGAAGCCACACTGATTTGGACTAGACGTTATTTAGAGAAGCATCCTGAGTGTGAGTACAGCGATATTCAAAAAGCCTTTGTTTCTTGTTTCCCAGAACACTTCTTCAGCTTTGACTGTTAATTTATGAGAGGCACGGTAAAAAATCGAAATGGGTAAGTAAATCCCAAATAACAGCCAGTTCATACAACTGGCTTTTTATTGTTACGTATAAATCTAAGACTTTCTTTGAACATACAAAAATTGATGTTCCACGGCTTCTAAGACATTGATTTTAGGTTCAGGATTGGGGTCGCCATGACGTTACTTTAGGGTGTACTCTAAATTTACA
>NZ_JBIQOC010000002.1:0-106847 GCF_044130295.1 Acinetobacter uliginosus
GTGACAAAACCTGAATCCTGGTCGTTAAAGTGTTTGTTTGCACTCATATTTTAACTGTTAGGACTCAGGTTTTTTTATTTAAAGCAAACTATGGGACAGCAGTGCTCCTCTGAGTCCTTTTTTAAATTCTAACTTTATTTAAAGAAATAACCGGTTTCAGGTGAACTGGCATTGGCCATACGTTTACGAGGCATACGGCCTGCAAGGAATGCTTCGCGACCCGCTTCAACCGCTTTTTTCATCGCAGAGGCCATTAAGATAGGATTTTGCGCCGCAGCAATAGCAGTATTCATCAATACGCCGTCACAACCCAATTCCATTGCAATCGCGGCATCACTGGCAGTACCTACACCAGCATCGACCAGTACTGGAACTTTGGCATTTTCCTTAATAATAGAAATGGTATGCGGATTTAAAATCCCTAAGCCTGAACCAATCAGACTGCCTAGAGGCATAATGGCTACACAGCCCATGCTCTCTAATTCCTGAGCAATAATCGGGTCATCCGAGGTGTAGACCATAATCTCGAAACCATCATCAATTAAGGTACGTGCTGCTTTTAAGGTTTCGGTAACATTGGGGTAAAGGGTTTTTTCATCGCCGAGTACTTCCAGTTTTACCAGGTTGTGCCCATCCAGCAGTTCACGCGCCAGCATACAGGTACGCACAGCACTGTTTGCATCAAAACAGCCTGCGGTATTAGGCAGAATGGTATATTTTTCTGGTGGGACTACAGAAAGCAAATTCGGCTGATCAGGATGCTGGCCGATATTGACCCGACGGATTGCGACTGTGACAATCTCTGCACCGCTGGCCTGAATGGCTAAATCGGTTTCAGCTAAATCTTTATATTTACCTGTACCAACCAATAAGCGTGAATTAAAAGTACGAGAACCAATTATAAGTGGGGTGTCTTCCATGGGAGCTCCGATTAACCGCCACCGACGGCATGAATAATTTCAATATGATCTTCAGCGCAAATTAGGGTCTGTGCCAACTTGCTTTTGGAAATGATCATTTCATTCTGTTCTACAGCAAAACGTTTACCTTCAAGTTCAAGCTCTTGAATTAATTCTAGTAAATTAGTGCATGAGGTGTTTTTTTCTTCGCCATTCAAATAAATTTGCATCGTTAATTACCTTATTCTATTTCACGTATTTAAAGGCATTCCATGCCAGTACCAGCCAGCCTGCAATCATTAAAGCGCCGCCAATTGGGGTAATTGCTCCTAAACCGCGGGGTAGGCCTAAGGCCATGACATAGAGTGAACCACAGAAAAAGAAAATACCGACCTGAATCAGGATAAAACTGGCTTTAATGGGAAGTTGGGGGATGACTCTGGCTAAAATGGCCAGCGCCAAAAGCCCAAGCGCATGATAGAAAAAATAATCAGTTGCGGTATGCCACCACGCCAATTGAGCTTCTGTTGCACGTGTTTTTAAGCCATGTGCACCAAAAGCACCAAGCATGACAGCAAAAGCTAAATTGAGGGCTGAAATTGCAATCCACATAAGCAATGACTACCTGAGTAAATTTGCCCCATAACTTAGCATATTCTGGTACTTGCACGGAAGGCAAAAAGCAACATTACTGCAGCCTGCATATGAAAAAAGAGCACTTGGCCCTTTTTTCGAAATACCTTGCATATGTTCGGTCATCTAGTTGGAAGACATGGCCACTTTAATTTTTTCCATGGCGTTTTTTTCAAGCTGGCGAATCCGTTCCGCAGATACATTATATTCAGCGGCCAGTTCATGCAGGGTTGATTTTTCATCATCCAGCCAGCGACGCTGTAAAATGTTGCGTGAACGGTCATCCAGTTGATCCATGGCATCATGCAGGGCAGAAGTACTTTGTTCTTCATAGTCGTCTTCTTCAGCCAGGCGTGCCGGGTCATAACGGTTATCTTCCAGATATAAGGCTGGAGCAACATGGGTTGAACCTTCATCGTCATCATCGCCTTGCGCTTCAAAAGCAGCATCGTAGGCGGTCAGGCGGCCTTCCATTTCCAGCACCTGTTCAGGTGTGACATTCAAGTCATTGGCAATGGATTGTGCTTCATCCAGAGTGAGTTTTTTACTGGATTTTTTTAAACTGCGTAAATTGAAAAACAGTTTACGCTGTGCTTTGGTCGTGGCAATTTTAACAATACGCCAGTTACGGATCACGTATTCATGAATTTCAGCTTTAATCCAGTGTACGGCAAATGACACCAAGCGCACGCCCATATTTGGGTCGAAACGTTTCACTGCTTTCATTAAGCCCAAGTTGCCTTCCTGAATCAGGTCGCCTTGCGGCAAACCATAACCGGCATAACTGCGGGCAATATGAACCACAAAACGTAAATGAGACATCACGAGCATTTTCGCAGCATCTAAATCTTGGTCATAAAAGTAGCGTTCGGCCAACTCTTTTTCTTGTTCAGCCGTTAAAATAGGAATCTGATTGACAGTACTTATATAAGCACCGAGATTTACCCCTGGTGCCGATAATGACAGGGGCATCAATTGATTGCTGCTGTCACTCATGTGTTCTCCTTGAGAGTTGGATGACATAACCATCTTAATAAATTTATCTTAATCCAATATTTCAGCGAGTTTAGGAAATTTGGGTAGAGAAATGTAATTTTTTATGCACATTTGAAACGTTCTAGTTTAATTGAAAATAATTAAGATTCAATTAAGTAGTGATATTCAAAATCAGAAATTTTAGTCATATTGCAGTTCATTTGATGCATTGAACAATAACGCGTTACATCTTGCTGACTATGTGGATCTGAAGATTTGAGTAAAAATATGCCGCCTGATTTGTTCTTGATCGCTCGCTTAAGCATCAATAACGGCATGGGGCAAGGCTTACCCATGGCATCAATGATTATTGCTGAATTGGTCAGATCATTCATCGCATTTAATATCTAATTCAATTTCGATAAATATTAGCAAATTTAGTGCCAAAGCCCAATAAAATTATAGAACTTCAACATAAAAGTACTTCTCTAAAATAAGGAAATAATTAGTAAAAAAGAAGCCGAATCAAAAAGAAGATTAATCAAAAAAAACAGTATGAATTGTCATAAACCCGTGTTAAGCTCGTTGCGTATTCAAATTTATGACAGCATTTTAAATGTCTTAAAATTGGATATTGCAATGGATGTAACCGGGATTTTGTTAATAGTAATACAGAATGATTACAAGCTTAGAAATAATAATTATTTTTAAACCTTGTTTACTCTGCTGTTTGCAACACCGGGTGGTCCTTTAATTAAATACAATGAGGATTAACTTATGACAGCTCGTGAACAAGGCGTAGTTAAATGGTTCAACGACACTAAAGGCTTCGGCTTTATTCAACGTAACGGCGGCGACGACGTATTCGTTCATTTCCGCGCTATCCAAGGTGACGGCCACCGTTCACTTCGTGATGGTCAACGTGTTGAATTCAGCGTAGTTAAAGGTCAAAAAGGCTTCCAAGCGGAAGAAGTACAACCTTTAGACTAATCGCCTGATTATTCATGAGAACGCCCCAATGTAATTTGGGGCGTTTTTGTTTATAATAGATTCCTATTTTTCCTGATCATTAAGTTAGAGCACCTTTATATGTCATCTGGTTTTGAAACCTTAAATTTACATCCGAAACTGAAACAGGCGATTGATGCTTTAGGTTTCAAAGAAATGACACCTATTCAGGAAAAGGTTTTAAAATTCACTTTGGCTGGACATGATGCCATTGGCCGTGCACAAACCGGTACAGGAAAAACAGCGGCTTTCCTGGTCAGTGTCATTAATGATTTGCTGAATAATCCGATTAAAGAACAACGCTTTCGTGGCGAGCCGCGTGCGCTGATTCTTGCGCCTACACGTGAGCTGGCTTTACAGATTGAAAGTGATGCCAAAGAGCTGACCAAATTTACCGACCTGCATCTGGTGACTTTGCTGGGTGGGGTAGATTTTGATAAGCAGAAAGCCCAGCTGGATAAAAATTTTGTCGATATTATTGTGGCGACACCAGGTCGTTTAATCGACTTTGTGGAGCAAAAAGAAGTCTGGCTGGACCAGATTGAATTTTTGGTGATTGATGAAGCAGACCGTTTGCTGGATATGGGCTTCATTCCATCGGTAAAACGTATTGTGCGTTTTTCTCCGCGTAAAGAACAGCGTCAAACTTTAATGTTCTCTGCCACCTTTAGCTATGATGTGTTGAACCTGGCGCAACAGTGGTTGTTCGAACCGGTGACTGTGGAAATTGAGCCGGAAAAGAAAACCAATGCCGATGTAGAACAGCGCGTGTATATGGTTGCCAAAACAGATAAATATAAGTTGTTGCAAGAAATCCTGCGTGATGAGCCGATTGAAAAAGTCATGATTTTTGCCAACCGTCGTGACCAGGTACGCAAGCTTTATGATCATCTGAAAAAAGATGGTTATAAGGTGGTAATGCTTTCAGGTGAAATTGCACAAGACAAGCGCCTGAAAATGCTGGATCAGTTTAAGAACGGTCAGCATAATATTATGATCGCAACCGATGTTGCAGGTCGTGGTATTCATGTGGATGGTGTTTCCCATGTCATCAACTTTACCTTGCCTGAACAGTCGGATGACTATGTTCATCGTATAGGTCGTACCGGTCGTGCGGGAACGCGTGGGGTAAGTATCAGTTTCTTGTCTGAAGATGATGCGTTCTATCTTCCGGAAATTGAAAAAGCGATTGGCCAGAAATTACCTTTGACCCGTCTGGAAGGGTATTGCTAGTTTTAAGAAATTTATTGCCGCATTAAAGAGTAGATACAACAAAAAAGCCGCTTCAATAAGCGGCTTTTTTGTTTGGGCTTTAGACAGCTTTATTCAATGAGTAAGATGAAATAGAACATTATTTGAATGTTTAGTTGGCTCGACAAGTGAAGGTCAGTACGGTTTGATAGTCTTCATCGCGTGCCAGACTGCCGCTTTTGCCAGCCAAGGTGCCAAGGACGGTGGTTGCAGCCTGAATCATTTGTCCGGTTTGCTCATCGACTACACCTTTTAAGGCACCGTTGTATTCGGTTTTTTCATTCACGATGACAGGGGTGGCTTTTTTGCCACAGGCGTTATTTGCTGCAGTAATCGCGTTATTTTTAGATATTAAACTGCTTTTACCAATTCCCGTCACTTCATATTGATTATTTTCTTTTTGAATCGCTAAAGATGTGGTCGGATTGGATGCACAGGCAGTTAAGGCGAGAGCAACGACAACAGTTGAAGCGAGTGCAAAGACTTGTTTCATCTTTTTCCCCTGGATTGTTTTAAAGAGAATTTAAGCTATTTGAACATGATTTTTTGAATGATTTTTGAAGGACTTGTATGAAATATGCAGCTTTATATGAACTCTCTGTGACTGAAGCTTAGTTCAGTGGGCCATTGTGGAGTAGACATTCACTTAACGCTCTAGAGTAACTGAACAAGATTATGCTAATCTTGGTGAAATATTTTAGTACACAGATATAAAAGTCAATGACGGATTCAGTGGTAGATACGGTTCATCAGAATATTCATCAGCGTCAGTCGATTGGGCATTTGGTTGAACCTGCTCCGAATGCAGAGCAACTGGAGAAAGCCTTTCAGGCGGCTTTGACTGCGCCGGACCATCATCGGTTAAAGCCCACCCGTTTTGTTGTTATTCCGAGTGATCAGCGTGAAGCCTTTGGTGAGTTGCTCTCCAGAGCTTTGGCGGATTTAGGTGAAACTGATCCTGTTCAATTGGATCGGGTAAAAAATCATCCATTTCGTGCACCATTACTGGTTTTGGCCTTAACCCAATTTCAGCCACATCCGAAAGTGCCTAATTTTGAACAGACCTTAAGTTCAGGCGCAGCAATTGAAAACTTCTTGTTGTCTTTGCAAGTGCAAGGCTTTTCAACTATGTGGCGTAGCGGGGCAGTGGTTGAGTCGCCATTGTTTAAGCGAATCTTGGGGCTGTCAGAAGATGATTTAATTTCTGGAATTATTTATATTGGAACCGCAGCGAAAGCGATTCCAGCGCGTACAGCAGTGGATACACAAAACTATGTCAGTTATTGGAATAAGTAACTGTATTGAATCATGAGTTGAGATATAAAAATAATGTCAGAGTTGAAATTTTCAGATCTTGTTGAACCGGTTGCAATTGATCAAAAAACGGCCTTGCGTGTAACCGTGTTGGGTGGTGGCAGTTTCGGTACGGCAATGGCCAATACTGCTGTACGCAATGGTTGTGACACCATGATCTGGATTCGTGATGAGGCAGCAGCAGCAGAAATTAATCAGACCCATATCAATAAACGCTATTTACCCGATTTTGTTTTGGAGCCGGGTTTAAAGGCGGTATCGGATTTAGAAACGGCTGTCTGTAATCGTGACATTATTCTGGTGGCTATTCCTAGCCATTCTTTTCGCGATGTACTGAAACAAATCAAGCCTTTTATCAGCTCGCAGGCCGTCATTTCCTTAACCAAAGGCATTGAGGCGAAAACCTTCCATTTCATGAGTGATATTATTCGTGAAGAATTGCCTCAGGTTCCCTATGGTGTGCTTTCCGGGCCGAATCTGGCCAAGGAAATTATGGCCGGGCAACCTGCAGGAACGGTGATTGCCAGTCAATCTGAACTGGTACGTTATGCTGTACAGCAAGCATTGCATAGTGCATTGTTCCGGGTTTTTGGTAGTGATGATGTGCATGGTGTGGAACTGGGTGGAGCTTTAAAAAATATCTATGCGGTTGCCATGGGCATGGCTGCTGCTTATAAAGTGGGTGAAAACACCAAGAGCATGATTCTGACCCGCGCACTGGCAGAAATGAGCCGTTTTGCGGTGAAACTGGGTGCAAACCCGTTGACATTCCTGGGATTGTCTGGCGTGGGTGACTTGTTTGCAACCTGTAATAGTCCGCTCAGCCGTAACTATCAGGTGGGTTTTGCCTTGGGTTCAGGGAAGCCCCTGGAGCAGGCCACCCAAGAATTGGGTCAAACTGCGGAAGGGATCAATACCATTGTGCAGGTGCGCAGCCGTTCGGAAGAATTAGGTGTGTATATGCCCATTACCAGTGCTTTATATGATGTGATTTTTGAAGGTGCGCCACCTTTAAGCATTGCACTTTCACTGATGAAAAATGGCCACCGCAGTGATGTAGAATTTGTTTTACCTCACAATGAAGTGTAATTTTTAAATCATCTTATTGCGTTCATAAAGCTTGGTTATAATGGCTGCATATTTGAAAATAAGGAATTTTTATGCAACTTACCTTAGTCCGTCATGGTGAAGCCGCTCCTGCGGTGCATGGCAATGATGACAAGCGTCCTTTGACCGAGCGTGGACATACGCAGGCCCAACTTACCGCAGAATATTTAAAGGATATTATCCGGCCTGATGCTTTTGTGGTGAGTCCCTTATTGCGCGCGCAGGAAACCCTGGCACATTTGCAACATTATTTTCGTGATGTACCCGTACTGGTGTGTAATAAGATTAAACCGGATGATGATGCAAAATTGGCAGTGGACTGGCTGTCACAGCTTCCTTATGAGTCTATTGTGGTTGTGTGCCATATGAATGTGGTGGCGCATATTGCAGCATTGTTGACCGCAGAACCTTTTCATCCGTATGCTCTGGCTGAAGCGCGGATATATGAACAGGCAGTGATTGCAACAGGATTATCAACACAGTTAAAAAGTTTTATTCCAAATGTATAAAATATTAATTAAAACGGCAGAAAAATATTGATGTTGTATTTATGGATGCCTGAAGCCAATGGGGTTTGGCACTGGTCAACTGGAGAGAGTTGGTCTCAGGCCTTTAGTCTTGAACAATTAATTCAAGATATTCAAGGCTATCATGGACAAGAAGCTGTGGTATTTTTTCCCAGTCGTGATGTACAAATGCTGCAACAGAGTCTATCCAGGCCCCAGTACAAGAAATTGGGTACGGATGGGGTTAAATATTTATTAGAAGAATTTGTGCTTTTGCCCATCGATTCCATGAAAATATTGCATCATTTTCAAAATCCCGAT
The DNA here is from genome assembly GCF_044130295.1 of Acinetobacter uliginosus. NCBI lineage: Bacteria > Pseudomonadati > Pseudomonadota > Gammaproteobacteria > Moraxellales > Moraxellaceae > Acinetobacter > Acinetobacter uliginosus. The sequence continues at coordinate 8,015 of NZ_JBIQOC010000002.1, forward strand.
CAGTTAATCATTTTGGGTGTGGCAAATAGTACGGTTGAAACCTTGCAACATGCTTTGAACTTAATCCCGGTTAAAGTTGCTTCCTTATTGCCCGATTTTCTCATTTTACCAGCTCCAGAAGTGGGGCAGATCATCATTGCGAACCTGTCCGGGCGCTTGCTGGTGCGTGAAAGTGAATTTATGGGCAATTCGGTGGATGATCTGGCACTGTTTTTAGATTATCAGCCTTCGGGGCAATCTTATAAAATCAGTAATTTTACCGCTGAACAAATGCAAAGCCTTGAAGCCATGGTGACGCAGGAACAGATTGAATCTTTCCATTATGAAATACCGGTATTAAAAAAAGCGCGACTTCATCCTTTTAATATTCTACCTAAAGCTAAAAACAGTCAGGCTATGTCCGGTTATTGGAAAGCCTGTGCTGCTGTCTTGGTTGCTGCTATTGTTGTCCAGTTTGGCTATGATGCAACATGCTGGTATAAATATAAAAAAGTGGCAGACCAGACTGCGTTGCAAGCGATTGATCAGTATAAGTACTGGTTTGGACAGAGTAGTCGTGTGACCGAGCAGAATTTAAAAAGCCAGTTTGAAAGTCATGTACGCTTAAATAAAAGTGCCAATACTCAAGCTTTACAGCTGCTAAGCCGGATTGGTCCAGTGCTGATGCAAAATCAGATCGTGGCTAATCGTATCAATTATGAAGCTTCTATTTTAAATATGGAATTGAAAGCCAATTCTGCGGCTGCTTTGCAAAATTTAACCCAGCAGCTCAATCAGCAAGGCTTTAAGGCAGAATTAGGCACTGTTCAGCCCAATGGTCCAGGTGCAATTGGATTGGTGAAAATACAATAATGAATACATCAGAAAAACTGCAAAACTCGATTGATCAATTCATTGAAAGAGTCACGGATTATCTGGACCAGCTGTCGCAACGTGAACGTTATATGGTGATCTTTACCACTATTTTTGTTGTGATTGCGGTTATTGGTTCGGCACTCTGGTATATGCATGCCGCTGCGAATAAACAGCAGAATCGGGTCAATGATCTTAAGGATATGATTGTATGGATGCAAAGTAATGCAGTCACCATGAAACCTGCAGATGACGTGCAGTTAACTGCTGCAGAAAAGGTTCAGCGTGTTGCCCAGCAGCAGGGATTATCGGTGGCTTCCCAGCAAACGGGTGAGCAAATCCAGATTGTTGCGGCACATGAAAATTATGCCATCTTGGCAAATTTTTTAACCCAATTAGTACAAATGGGTCTAAGCCTTGAGAAAATAGAACTAATTTCTGATGCTGGTCAGATTAAATTAACAGCGACAGTGCAATAAAGGGTAAAAATAAAGATCTGTGAAGCATGGCGTTTTCTGCGGGCTATGCCTATAATATGCCGACTTAAAAAGCAGTAGACTTTTATAGATATGTTGTATTCTCTTGCCCGCCCTTTGTTGTTTTCTTTAGCACCAGAGCGTGCACATGAGCTCACACTATCGTTATTGAAATCAGCTCATCGCATGGGCATGATGCGTCAAAACGTAGCGTCCAAACCTGTGACCTGTATGGGAATTGAATTTCCCAATCCGGTAGGTTTGGCAGCTGGTCTGGACAAAAATGGCGCTTATATTGATGCTCTGGCTGGGCTGGGCTTTGGTTTTATTGAAATTGGAACCATTACACCACGTCCCCAATCGGGCAATCCACATCCCCGTTTATTCCGTTTGCCTGAAGCCAAGGCCATTATTAACCGTATGGGATTTAATAATGACGGTGTAGACAAGCTGATTGAAAATGTCAAGGCAGCAAAATTCAAAGGTATTTTGGGCATTAATATTGGTAAAAATGCCGATACCCCGGTTGAAAATGCTGTAGATGATTATCTGATCTGTCTGGAAAAAGTCTATAACTACGCTTCCTATATCACGGTCAATATTTCATCGCCGAATACTAAAAATTTGCGCAGCCTGCAAAGCGGCGATGCGTTAACAGAATTGCTGCAAACCTTGAAAAAACGTCAGCTTGAACTGGCGGAAGAGTATCAGCATTATGTACCTTTAGTGCTTAAAGTTGCTCCTGATCTGACCGACGAAGATATCCAGTTCATTGGGAAACAGTTAATCCAGTTTAAAATTGATGGTTTGATTGTGACCAATACCACCTTGTCTCGTGAAGGGGTGGAAAACCTGAAATATGGCAATGAAGCGGGTGGTTTGTCCGGTGCGCCTGTATTTGAAAAAAGTACCGCTTGTCTTGCTGCTTTTGCTAAAGTATTAAAAGGTCAGATTCCATTGATCGGGGTAGGCGGGATTTTGTCGGGCGAACAGGCTGTTGCGAAACAACAGGCCGGTGCCAGCCTTGTACAAATTTATAGTGGTCTCATATATACAGGTCCAGCCCTGATTAAAGATTGTATTGATGCTTTAAACACACCATGAATACACTGGATATCTTTATACTGATTATCTTGCTCATTGGAGGGCTCAACGGTTTGCGACAAGGATTGGTTTCAGCCTTTGCGAACTTGGTAGGATGGGTTCTTGCGCTGGTCATCGGTGCAAAATACGCAGCCATCCTGGCACCTTCGATGGTCTCGCTCAGTGGAGATCCAGTGGTACAAAAAATAGCAGCTTTTGCATTTATTGTATTGGTCATGGTGGTGTTAACCTGGATTGTCACCGCATTTCTGAACAAAGTATTGAAGAGCCTGAAACTCGGCCCATTGAACCGTTTGGCAGGTGGTGCTTTTGGCTCTTTAAAAGGTTTATTGATTGTACTCATCACCATGCAGGGCCTGGGTCCCTGGGTGGAAAGTTCTCCTCACTGGAAACAGTCTAAATTTGTACAACTCCTTATTCCGTATGCGCCCTGGGCGACCGAACTTTCTAAAGAAGCGGCGCAAGGGGCACTTGCTCATATCAAGTCTGAAGACGCAGCGTCATCTTCCGACTCATCGTCTGAAAAAACGCAGAAGCATGCAGCGCGTACAGGCGAATCAACAAATAATCCTTTTTATTAATCCTAGCTTGTTTGCGAGGTTGCTATGTGTGGAGTAGTTGGTATAGCTGGTAAGTCACCCGTTAACCAAATGTTGTTTGATGCATTAACGATGTTACAGCATCGTGGTCAGGATGCAGCCGGAATAGTAACCTGTCATAAAGGGCGGCTATTCCTGCGTAAAGACAACGGTATGGTACGAGATGTCTTCCATACGCGTCACATGCGTGCATTGCTAGGGAATTACGGTATTGGTCATGTGCGTTATCCGACAGCGGGTTCTTCGAGCAGTGCAGAAGCACAGCCATTTTACGTGAACTCGCCTTACGGAATTACCCTGGCGCATAACGGTAACTTGACCAATGCTGAAGAAATTCATGAAGATTTGTTTAAAACAGATCTTCGTCACATGAATACCGATTCGGATTCTGAAGTACTGTTAAACGTTTTTGCTCATGAAATGCAGAAAAGTGGCGAGTTGAATCCGTCGCCGGAAGATATATTCAATGCGGTGACACGTGTACATGAGCGCTGTAAAGGTGCCTATGGTGTGGTTGCCATGATTACTGGACATGGTCTGGTGGGTTTCCGTGATCCAAACGGTATTCGTCCATTGATTTATGGTTCTCGTGAAACGGAAAAAGGCCTTGAATATATCATTGCTTCCGAGTCTGTAGCGATTACCGCTTTAGGCTTTAAAGTTGAACGTGATATTGAACCAGGCGAAGCTATTTTGATTACTTCAAAGGGTGAGCTGTTTAGCAAACAATGTGCTGAAAATCCTGAATATCGTCCTTGTATTTTTGAATATGTATATTTTGCACGTCCAGATGCCATCATTGACGGCATTTCAGTGTATAAGGCACGTTTAAAAATGGGCGAAAAGCTTGCCAGCAAAATTATCCGTGAATGGGGTGATGAGCATGACATTGACGTGGTGATTCCAATTCCGGATACTTCTCGTACTTCCGCTTTGGAACTGGCAAATAGTTTGGGTGTTAAATTCCGTGAAGGTTTTGTGAAAAACCGTTATATCGGACGTACCTTCATTATGCCGGGTCAGCAGCAACGCGAGAAATCGGTACGTCAAAAGCTCAACCCGGTTGAACTGGAGTTTAGAGGCAAAAACGTTTTACTGGTGGATGACTCGATTGTACGTGGTACCACCTGTAACGAAATTATTCAAATGGCACGTGATTCCGGGGCGAAAAAAGTATTCTTTGCTTCGGCTGCACCGATGGTAAAATATCCAAACGTGTACGGTATTGATATGCCAGCAAAAGCGGAACTGATTGCCTCAAACCGCAGTGTTGAAGAAATCCGTGAAATTATTGGTGCAGACCGTTTGATTTTCCAGGACCTGGAAGATCTAAAAGGCGCAGTTCGTACCAACAAGGTACCAGCATTACAGGAATTTGACTGTTCGGTGTTTGATGGTGTGTATGTAGCGGGCGGTATCGATGAAGCTTATCTGGAGGAACTGGAAAGCAAGCGTAATGACTCTGCTAAAAAAGCTCAAGATGGTTATATTGATGTCAATATTGATGCGGCGTCAGTGGACTTGACTGGCGTGAAAGAAGAATAAATTCTTCTTGCATGCGATGAAAAGCGGGAAATTCCCGCTTTTTTAATTTATGATGAGTAGATAAATACAATGTAATAAAGGAACTTTACATTGAAGAGTGCGGGTTATTCTTTTATTCAAAACAAAAATATGATTTGGTCTGCAAGTATCTGTGTACTCGCGGTGTTGCTGACATTATTTATTTTAAATACCATTTTGGGGTTGAATGTTTTTTATTTTGATCAAACTCAATCCATCTTCTGGCATGTGTTAAGTCCCTATTTGATTGCTTTATTACTGAGTGTGATGGCTGTTTCTATAGGGTATGAGTTCTATGTTTTTCGTTCTGGTGGACATTCACTGGCGAAACAGATGGGGGCTCGTCGTTTAAATTTAATCGAAAGTATTCCTGAAGAAAGCATAGCCCTAAAAATTACCGAACAGCTGGCTGAAACCTTTTTAATTGATACACCTACGGTATATGTGTTGCCTGATGAAGTTGGGGTAAATGCACTGACAGCCGGATTTTATCCACGTGATATTGTGATCATTTTAACCTGGGGTGCTTTGCAGAATCTGGATGAATTAGAACTTTATGGTTTGTTAAGTCATGAATTCAATAAAATTTTATCGGGTGAAACAGCTGAAAATACGCGTCTAAAAATTCTTTACAGCAGCCTGACGACTTTGAGCCAGTGGGGCAGTAAAATTGCCAAATTAGGCTTTACCAAGCATGGTCGGGCATATAGGCATAAACTTGCGACTTTCTTTGTAGCTATGGGTGGGCTGATCTGGTTGGTTGGGAGTTTAGGGGTTTTGATTACCCGTTTTATTAAATATATTTCACTCGGTAGCCGCACTTTTAAGAATGATCAAAAAACCAGGCGTCTGATTCAAAATGATGCCAATGTGCAAACCTTATTGAGAATTCATGTACATCATTCAGGATCACAAATTCATAGCGAATATGCAGAATCCATTTCGCATATGTGTTTTGCTAATTCTTTAGGTCCACAAAACTGGATGAATATTCATCCGCGTATTGATCAACGTATTTATGAGTTGAATCCTGGTCTGGTGCAGGATTTACAGCTTGAAAATTTGAAGAAATTACGCAATCAGCCCTTATTTAGCCTGTTTCGTTCGCTTGAAGAGCTGAACAGTGAAGTTTATATACCCTGGAGCTCCCCGCAACCCTTGCCATTGCTGCGTCTATCACCGATCAGTTTTGCCCTGAAGGATGCCATTAAACCCTTAAATCCAGAAATTCGAAACAATATGCAGCGTCCTGAATTAATCCAGCGTGCATTGCAGACTGCTACGGGTTCACGGGAAGTGATGGTGGCCATTTTAATGATTCGGCAGTACCGTGAATTTATTCCGGCTGAAGCCGAAGTCAGCCGTGCCATTGTGGATTCATTACTGCATTTAGATGGACGGGTTCATATCTCGATCTTTCGCGAGGCATGTAAAAATATTGGCTCTATGCCAGCGACCATTGCACGCCAGTTTTTGATGAAACTGGCGCGAATTATTCAGGAAGATGGTGAAATTGGTTTATTGGATGCTTTATTGCTTGAATATGTGAAACATGAATTGAATCTTTTACCGATTCATACTCCAACGTCTTTGGATGAGGTGAAACCGCATATTGTGCGTTTGATTGATGCCTTATTGCATGTGCAGCAAATTAATAGCCACAATCAGCTTGATGTGCGTGAAAAAATCCTGAAACGGGTATTAACTGTAAAAGAACTGGAAATTTATGCTGAAATTTCGGACGAGCCGATTGATTTAGCAGAAATTTTGAATGATATTGCGGGTTTACTACTGCGTGACCGTCTGAGTATTTTAGGCATTGCAGAATTATGTTTGTGGAATGATCGTATTATTACCCAAGATGAACTGGATGTTCTGGAGCTGTTGTATTGGCGTTTTGGTTTTGAAACCGATGAAATTGTCGAGTTGATGCAGAAGAAAAACAGTTTGATGATAGTCTAATCCCCATACGACAAAATGCCGGATGATTCAATAAAAGCCCAGCAAAAAATCGCTAATCTCGTTAGAATATCCACTATTCAATTGGTGATGAAAAAAGATGATAGGGCATCAGCGTGACATATTGGCAACTTTAGGAATTGATATCTGGGTTCCTCGGGATGTTGTATGTCAAAAAATGCCATCTTCATCGCTGTGGCGAGATCAGGCAGCAGCTGAATATCAGACTGAAATTGTGCTGGCAAAAGCACCAGCCGTACTACCACTAGCCCTTAAAGCAGACCAAAGGCAAGAGCCTGAACGCACCGAGTCTTTAATCTCTCCAATTGCAGCAGTAGAAAAAAAAATAGAAATTGTCGCCGAGGAGATAGCAACACGTCCGGCACAGCAAATTTCCCCTTTTCAACTGCAAGCATTCGCTTTATCACACTGTGTAATTGTAGTGGACACAACAGAAATTACCGCTGAGCAGCAGCAACTTTGGCATAATATTCAACATGCAGTATCGGGTGAATATAATGAATTGCAGTGGCCATTTCCTTTAATGAGTTTTCAGGATGGTCACGGTGCGGAAAGTTATGTACAAGGCTTTTTAGATGCAATCAGTGAAGATAAAAATATTATTTTTCTGGGGCAGAGTGCTTATTTAAAACATTCAAAAAGCATCAATCTGGCGGGTTTGCAGGAAATGCTGACTCAGCCCCTGTTAAAAAAACGCTTGTGGCAGTTTATGCAAAAATCGTCTCAAAACACGGATAGAACATGAACAAGAAAGTCGTGGTTTTTAGCCAGTTAGATCAGGATATCCTTCAGCGCTTGCAACAGCAATATCAGGTGGTCATCATTAACCCGAAACAGGGGGATGTCAACCAACAGATTCTTGAGCAAGTTAAAGATGCCGATGCAATGATTGGTGCAGGGCGGTTATTGAATGAAAATAATCTAGCAACTGCGCAACAGCTTAAAATTATTTCCAGTGTCAGTGTGGGTTATGACAATTACGATCTGTCCTATTTAAACCAGCAAAAAATCTGGTTATCCAATACCCCGCATGTATTAACCGAAAGCACTGCCGATTTGGCGTTTAGTCTGCTGATGAGCGCAGCACGTAAAGTTCCGACTCTGGATCAGTGGGCCAAGCAGGGTAAATGGCAACGCACTGTGGGGACGGCGCAATTCGGGCAGGATGTTTTTGGTAAAACTTTGGGGATCATCGGTTTGGGCAATATCGGTGCTGCGATTGCACGCCGTGGCTTTTATGGTTTTAACATGAACATTCTTTACCATAACCGCCGTGAAAAACTTGAACTGGCGCAGCCTTTAAATGCCCGTTATTGTGCTTTGGATGAGTTGTTGCAGCAGTCTGATTTTGTAGTGGTTGCTGTTGATCTCAATGCTGAATCTCAGGCCTTGATTGGGCAGCACGAGTTCGATCAAATGCAGTCGCATGCAGTTTTTGTCAATATTGCCCGTGGTTCTGTGGTGGATGAGCAGGCACTCATTAATACACTTAAAGCCGGCAAAATTTTTGCTGCTGGACTGGATGTTTATGTAAAAGAGCCTTTGCAGGAATCAGAACTTTTTGCTCTGGAAAATGTGGTGACTATGCCGCATGTCGGTTCTGCGACTGCGGAAACGCGTAAAAAAATGGCTGAGCTGGCCTATTGTAACCTGGTGGATGTGCTGGAAGGCCGTACACCGCCTTATCTGGTGAATCCGGCCTTTGCTTAAACTTTGATAACACTTCATTGCAAATTGCTCCAATTTTCAATGTTATAGTCAGGTGAATTGAAAAAAGCAGTTTGAGAACATCACATTGAAACGGTTTTTATGGGCGTGTAACCTGACTTTGATTTCAGCAATCACATTAACGCACAGTGCAAATCTCAATTTAACCTCACAATTTAATGTTCCTGAAATTGGTAGCGGTGTTGGTCTGATTGACCAGCAAAAAGAAAAAATGATTGGTGAAAAGGTCTTTCGTGAAGTCCAGCACCAAATGCCTGTCTTGCAAAATCCGTGGCTTGAAGATCAGTTGGGGAGTGTATTTTCACATATTTTAAGCCAGACCCAGCTGGGTCAGCCCATAGGGCTGGTGATTATCGATGATCCTCAAATCAATGCTTTTGCCGTTCCGGGTGGATTATTTGCCATCAATACGGGCTTAATCACTTCTGCCCGAAATATGGATGAAGTGGCTGGGGTGATGGCTCATGAAGTGGCCCATGTGTCACAGCGTCATTACAGTCGATCACAAGAGGCGTTTAAGGGGCAGGGCCTGTTAACTGTGGCAGGATTACTGGTTGGCGCGCTAATTGCTTCTCAAGCTGATGGTGATGCTGGAACTGCAGTCATGCTGGGTTCTCAGGCGGCATTGATGGATAAACAGCTGAACTATAGTCGGAATCAGGAGCGTGAAGCAGACCGGATTGGCATGCAGTATATGTATAGCGCAGGCTATAACCCACAAAGTATGGCGGACTTTTTTGAAGTCATGGACCGGGCAACCAGTAAAGTCAGTTTCTTGCCTGATTTCTGGCTCACCCATCCACTCAGTACAGAACGGATGAGCGAAGCGCGTTTAAGAGCTAATCAATTCCCTCTGGTAAAATCAAATTTACATGATGAAGATTTTGAAATACTGAAGTGGTACAGCAAGGTCATTTCTAACCAGACCACAGAGCAACAACTTCAGGTTTTGGCGAATCGCAATAATTTTGCCGGCCAGCTGGCATTGGCTGCATTTTATTTAAAACAAGGCGATTATGTTTTAGCTCAGCAAGTTTTAGATCAGGCAAAAGCACAGCAGCGTTTAAATAATCTGCTGGTTCTTATTCAAACCGATATTTATTTGGGACAAAATAAAACCGAGCAAGCTTATCAGGCGATTCAATCAGCAGCACGGATTATGCCGGAAAACAGGGCTTTGGCTTTTAAACTGGCGGAAGTCTATATCCGTCAAAAAGAGCCTGCACAAGCTTTCAGTCTGATCCAACGCTTTATTAATAAAAATCCGCGTGATATTCAGGCTTGGCGCCTGATGCAGCAAGCGGCCAATATAGACCGGTTGTCACCGTTTAGAACGGTGAATGTGCTGCGTTATCGGGCAGAAGTAGAATACTGGTCGGGTTCGGAAGAAAATGCGATTAAGTCTTTATTACATGCACAGCGCTTGGCTAAAGATAATGCTGTGTTAGCTGCAAAATTAAAAGTACGGATTCAGGAAATGCAAAAAGAGCGACAGCTCAGAATTTAATTGCATATGATTATGTTGCCGTGATAATAAAAACAAGGAGTAACACATGCTAGAAGGTCAATGCTTATGTGGAAGGGTGAAATATCGTTATCAGGGTGAAATTGAAAAAACCATCGTCTGTTACTGTAAAGATTGTCAAATGGCGCAAGGCTCAATCTTTGCCTGGAACAGTCCGTTACAGCAATCAAAATTTGAAATTACCACTGGACTTAAATTTTTAAAAGAATATTTCCATAGCCCGAATAAAGCACGGGTTTTTTGTCAGGAATGTGGTAGTCCAATTTATTCTTATCGGGTCGATTTACCTGACATTATTCGTTTACGTTTGGGAACGGTCACTCAAGGTCATTTACCTGCGCCTTCCGAGCAAGCCTATGCACAATATAAACCTGATTTTCTGTATATGGATGAATAAAATCTGCAGCTGAATTTGCTCACTTTGTGATAATCTGCGGGTGAATTTATGGTTTTAATGATTAAATGTATTAATTTATGAAAAAAATATTATTTTCCTTAATATTGTTGGGGTGTGCAGGATCAAATGTAGCGGTTGCGAGTGTTGAGCAATACGTCGCAGCGGTGGATCAAATTTCTGCTGAATATAAGCAACAAACGAGAAATTTTTTTACAAGCTTAGATCCACAGCAAACCACCTTTACTTCACAGCAGCAAGCACAGTTTTGTGGAATCGTGGGTAATTATGTCGAGCAGTTATATCAAGCGGCAGATCAGAACAGGGAGTCTTTAGATCGTCAATTTAGACATATGACCAAGCAAGACGTCATTAATAAAGTGATGTCATCAAAAGAAATGCTGATTTTGAAAAAATATAATATTCAGTGTGATCTGAAATAATCGGGAATGTTTATAAGAGATTAGATGAAACATTTGAACTGTCTTTGCTTAAAGGCAGTTCAACAATAAAGAACGATTTTAGAAGTGGGGTTAGCTAAGTTTAGCTTTAATTTTAGCTGAAACTTGTGCAGGATCGGCGCGCCCGGCTATGAGCGGACGCAGAGAATTCATCACCTTACCCATATCTTTCATGCTAGTAGCTTCTTGTGCAGTAATCGTCTGCGCAATGATAGAATCAAGCTCTTCCTCAGTCATAGCTTCTGGTAGAAATTGAGATAACACTTCAATTTCGGCTTGTTCCTTACTAGCTAAATCATCTCGGCCAGCGCCTTTAAAGGCTTTAACCGATTCTTTACGTTGTTTAATTTGCTTTTCAATGACCGCAAGAACTTGAGCATCGTCAAGCTCTTTGCGCTCATCGACTTCGATTTGCTTAATTGCTGCCTGCAGACTACGAATAACCGTCAACTTATTCATTTCTTTAGCACGCATTGTTGCTTTCAAAACTTCAGTGATTTGGTTTTTTAAAGTAGTCATTTATTTAGTCCAGGCAGTCAATCACAAATTAATCTTAGTAAAGGCGTGTAGTACGAACTGATTCGCGAGCCAATTTCTTTTGGTAACGTTTAACAGCAGCAGCTTTTTTACGTTTACGTTCTTGAGTTGGTTTTTCGTAGAATTCACGTTTACGAACGTCAGCTAAAACACCTGCTTTTTCGCATGAACGTTTGAAACGACGGATAGCTACGTCTACTGGTTCGCCTTCTTTCAATTTAACTTGTGGCATGAAGAATCCTCATTAAGTTATGGATAAGATCTAGGCTGAATTGCCTTCGATCACAAGTGAAGTGCAGTATTTTACTCATTTACATCTCATATCACAAGTCTATAATAGCTTTAGCAATATTTAGATACGGGTAAAAGGCAGTTTAATGATCGTTCTGGGCTTGGAAACTTCTTGTGATGAAACTGGGTTAGCACTCTATGACAGTGAAGTCGGCTTAATAGGACAGGTGTTATATAGTCAGATTAAACTGCATGCCGAATATGGTGGAGTGGTCCCGGAACTGGCTTCACGCGATCATGTGCGTAAGTTAATTCCTTTAATGAATCAGTTGCTTGAACAAAGCAATATTAAAAAATCAGATATTGATGCAGTCGCCTATACACGTGGTCCCGGCTTGATGGGAGCGCTTATGACCGGTGCACTGTTTGGTCGTACCTTGGCGTTCGCGTTAAATAAACCAGCGATTGGTGTGCATCATATGGAAGGTCATATGTTGGCGCCTTTGTTGTCTAAAACTCCGCCAGAATTTCCGTTTGTCGCTTTATTGGTCTCTGGCGGGCATACTCAGCTCATGGCAGCTCATGGCATTGGTCAATATGAATTGCTGGGTGAATCAATTGATGATGCTGCTGGTGAAGCTTTTGATAAAGTGGCAAAGATGATGGGCTTGCCTTATCCAGGTGGTCCGAACATTTCAAAACTGGCTGAGCAAGGGAATCCAGAAGCCTTTGCTTTCCCGCGTCCAATGCTGCATCAAGGTCTGGATTTTTCATTTAGTGGTTTAAAGACGGCTGTTTCCATTCAATTGAAAAAAGTGGAAGGTCAAGGTCGTGAAGCCGATATCGCAGCAAGCTTCCAGGAAGCGCTGGTAGATACATTGGTAAAAAAATCGGTAAAAACACTGAAACAGACCGGTTTAAAACGTTTGGTGATTGCAGGTGGTGTAAGTGCCAATAAGCGCTTACGTGAACGTTTGGAAGCGGATTTGGCTAAAATTAAAGCCCAAGTCTATTATGCAGAACCCGCGTTATGTACTGATAATGGTGCCATGATTGCCTTTGCCGGTTATCAGCGTTTAAAAGCAGGGCAGCATGATGGTCTGTCTGTGACGACTACGCCACGCTGGCCAATGACAGAGTTGACCAATCCAAGCGAAGCTTAAATATAAAGAATTAAAAAAGAGGCGAGAGCCTCTTTTTTAATTTTGGAAAAGAATATGAGAGATTCTTTTCCAGTGTTCACAAATTTAAGCTAATTATTGAGACTGAAGTAGTTGTGATCCAATCCAATGCTTAGAGAATTGATACGCTGCACGCCCTGAACGCTGTCCACGTGCCTGACACCATCTTAAGGCTTCGGCGCGTACTTCATCTGTCATGGACATACCAGCTTTTGCTAAATAGTGCTGCACGATTTCCAGGTATAAGTTTTGATCCATCGGATAGAACGACAGCCACATACCGAAACGGTCAGACAGTGAAATTTTTTCTTCAATGGCTTCTTGTGGGTGTAGCTCGGTGTATTGAGGAACATCCATACGCGTTATCGGGGTGTTTTCATGCATAAATTCCGGCAATAAATGACGGCGGTTGCTGGTGGCATAAATAATAAAATTGCTTGAACCGGATTGTAATGAACCATCCAATACACTTTTTAAACTGCGATAGTTTTCATCTTCTGCGTTAAAAGCCAGGTCATCACAATAGACAATAAATTTTTCAGGACGATTTTCAATCAATTTCTGAATCATCGGCAAATCGGCCAAATCATCACGTTCAATTTCAATTAAACGCAAGCCTTCAGATTCATACTCGGTTAATAATGCACGTACAATTGAGGATTTCCCTGTGCCGCGTGAGCCAGTCAGTAGTACATCGTTGGCAGGCAAGCCTTTTAAAAATTGCCGGGTATTTTGAATCACTTTTTCTTTTTGTTTTTCTATACCTTTTAAATCGTCCAAATAGATTTTTTTAGGCTGCTGAATGGCGTTTAATTGTTTATTTTGCCACTTATAAGCCGAAGCTTCAAAGTTGGTTTCTTGTTTCAGTTCAGGTAGGTTTTGCTGTAGCTGTTGGAGTACAGTCGAAAGAACTTGTAATATATTGTCAGGTAAATCAATTGTTGCCATGATGGTTCAGCTTATACGGATAAAGTGAAAAAGGTCATTTTACATGGAAACTGTATGTCAAATAGCCATAGTTTGCCAATTGAATAGGCGGTATGATGATGGATTAATCACTTGTTGATTGTACAAAGATGATGTTCGATACCCGATCAGGGACAGGAAATAACAATGAAAGTGTTTGAGGGATAGATATGTTATTTAATGATTTCACGACAAATATTAATCCACATCAAGCATACCGTATAAAAAAATTAAAAAGTCAGCTCGCTGCGGCTGAAACATATGAAGAATGGAAAAGCATTGCCCTAAAAATAGATGAAGAATCCGGTGCTCAAGAATGGAAATTGGATAACTGTTCACCTTATTTTGATGCCGAAATTATTTCTGGGCGATTAAGCAGGTTAAAACGCTACCGTTTTCAAAAACGTACCCAAGATCTCATGTATATATTGCGTGAAGGTTTAAGCTACGATATCGCAAATATTGCACATCCCATGCTTTTTAATGCTACCTATGTGGGCACTAAAAAAATTATTGAAGATTATGTGGAAGAAGTCAGTGACAGCCTGGCTTATATTGCTTCGAGCAACTGTACTTGCTTGCCTATGGAAAAAAAAATAGAGTTCTTTCAGCAGTGTAAAAAAGCTTATGGCCAGCCTGCGATCATGTTTTCAGGTGGAGCAACTTTAGGACTGTTTCATACCGGCGTATGTAAAGCACTGCTTGAACAGGATTTAATGCCTAAAGTATTATCCGGTTCGAGTGCCGGGGCAATCATGACCACCATGCTCGGTACTTCAAAACCTTCAGATATTACCGGTCTTTTAAATGGTGAAAACTTTTTTACCGAAGCTTTTCACTTTCGTAAATTTGGTGACCTTTTAAAGGGAAACGGTGGTTTTGCCGATGTAAAATACCTGAAAAAATTCCTGATTGAAAACTTGGGTGATGTGACATTTGAAGAAGCCTTTAAAACTTCCGGTTTACATATTAATGTCGCTGTAGCACCTTATGACACCTCACAACAAGCCCGCATCATGAATACTTATACTTCGCCAGATTTACTGGTTTGGAGTGCGGTGTTGGCATCCTGTGCTGTGCCCATCCTGTTTCCACCAGTTAAGCTCACCAGTAAGCGTTACGATGGCAAATTGACCCCTTATATGTCCAATACCCGTTGGGTAGACGGCAGTGTAAGAAGTGATTTCCCGCAAGAAAAAATGGCGCGACTGTATAACTTAAATTACACCATTGCCAGTCAGGTGAATCCACATATTGTGCCATTCATGCAAAGTGATGCAGAACGCTACCGTCGAGATGTGATGAGCTGGCCAGAGCGCATTGTACGTCGTCAGGGCAAAGTTATTACCAAGGGAATTATGGATTTTGCGCGTGGCCGAGTCGGAATGCTTCCTCCTGTACGCCGTTTGCTCGATCATGGATATGGGGTGATTGATCAAGGTTATTATGGGGATGTGAATATCGTAGGTGATTATAGTCTGCGCCATTATAGTTACATGTTCCAGAATCCACGCCCATATTTGTTCAAGTTATTGCAAAGAGAAGGAGAGCGGGCAACCTGGCCGAAAATATCTTCTATCGAAACCCATGCCCGTGTCGGTAAAACCATTCAGCACTGTTTAGAGCTTTTAAGTTATCAGCATGATCCAGAGAAAAAAACCGCAGAATTTATTGCAGTTTAAAGATGTGGATTTTTCTAATATCCATTTAATGTTAAAGACCAAGCCCAAAAGTTTAACTTTTGGGCGTTGTTTATATACCTTTGAATATCAGCAACAACGTTATTGGTTAAAAACCCAAAGCTTAAATAGCCACCCCAGTATTGAAGACGGGTTTCGAAATGAACTGCTTTTTTATCAGCAATTTTTAGCTCAAGCTAATTCTGCCAGCAGCCAGCCTGATTTTTTATTACCTTTTCAAATGATTTCTCATTTTAAAAGCCTGGCTGAATCACACATGTCGGGCAGTGCAGCATTGATTCTAAGCGATGCAGACTTATTGCTTGGTAATTGTGCCGAGATGTCACTACAACAGATCAAACAGACATTCTTGAAGCTTTTAGATGCCGTGGATCAGTTGCATCAGTTGGGTTGGATTCATGGTGATTTAAAACATGAGCACCTGGTTAAATATCAAAACCGCGCATGTTTAATCGATTTTGAGCAGGTACAAAAAGTCAATGCAATCCACAATCCGAAAAATCTAACGGCAACACCACGCTATATGGCACCTGAACTTTTTCAGGGTTCTGAAAAAACCGTGCAAACGGATATTTATGCGTTGGGTATTATTCTGTATGAATGGTTGAACAATCAGCGCCTGAGTGCAAAAAATTATCACGATTGGGCCTATTTGCATTGCCAGCAGCTAAATATTGAACTGCCACAACCTTATTTAGCATTTAAACAGCTTTTATGTGGCATGTTGGCCAAGCAAAAACAGCAGAGATTTACCGACATTGCTACAATAAAATGCTGCTTAGTCACTGAAAATGCTTAAGAAAAATACAGAAAAACGGTTTTTGTTTTTTATTTAAACAAACAAGTGGATTTTTCATAAAAAGGTCTTGTCATCAGGAATCGATCTCTATAATATACACAGCCATTGGGGACGTGGCGAAATTGGTAGACGCACTGGATTTAGGTTCCAGCGCCGCAAGGTGTGAGAGTTCGAGTCTCTCCGTCCCCACCACTTAAATATCAGCATAGTTTGATAATTAGGTTACAGAGGATTGGTGTAATGGTAGCATGACGGTCTCCAAAACCGTTCGTCAAGGTTCGAATCCTTGATCCTCTGCCAAGCTTTAAAAAATCCAACACACAGTTGGTACCCTGATGGGGACGTGGCGAAATTGGTAGACGCACTGGATTTAGGTTCCAGCGCCGCAAGGTGTGAGAGTTCGAGTCTCTCCGTCCCCACCATCATATTAAGGCAAGGTAAGCTACCTTGCTTTTTTGTTGTAAGAAAAATCCAGCACTAAGCTGGTCCTGACGGGGATATGGCGGAATTGGTAGACGCACTGTGTTCAGGTCGCAGCGCCCTCTGGGCGTGAGAGTTCGAGTCTCTCTATCCCCACCATATTAAAGCAAGGTAAATAGACCTTGCTTTTTTATTGCCTGTAAAAAGTGAACATAAATAAAAAGCCCAAAAAATGGGCTTTTAAAAATAGATTTAAAATTATTATTGTTTTGTCCTAATCCAAAATGACCAATAGTCTTTTAAGCTTTTAAATGATCTTCGAATTCTTCACCAAGTTGCATGGCAAGTGCATTACCTGCTAAATCACATGTGACCAGACCGTATTCTTTTTTGAAGCTAAAGGTAAACCCACGATTATCAGTCAATGATTTTACTGAATAGCCCAATTTTTCTAACCAAATACGAAATGCAATTAAATTTTTTGCCTTAACAACTTTCTTCACGAGAGAACTCCTTGTGTATTAGATACTGACCGCTATTAAATAATTAATAGGGATGCAGATATTTTTTTAAAGGGTAGCTTGAACAGGTTTTTTATAAAATAAATATTTTGTATTTTTTTTATGCAAGAAATGCGTAAATAATAATTAAATTGCGGATAAAACTAATCTTGTATTCAAGGAATTATTTTACATATTATTGATTTTTATTTATTTTAGTCTATTTTCTTGATTTTTTGAAATGGAAATATTTAAACACAATTTTAAGTAGAGCATGAATGTTTTTATCTTTGAGCAGTTTTGGGGAAGAATAAATTGGGGGGAGAATACCGAACTGAAGTGGAACAGCCATGTCATTTTATTCACAAATCAATAGCCGCCAAAAATGACAGTGCTTCATATTTAAAAAAAAGATAAAATATATGGCATTGTACCAAGAGAATTTATTGAATTCTGGCAGGTGCAAAATGTTGATCAAGGTGAAGACTGGATTGTAATGACCACAGAAACTATTGAACAGAATGTAATCAAGCAAATTCAGCAGATGCAGCAACAAGGTCAGGTACCTGTTGCTGTTATGCTGGGCCATGAGGACTGGCTATTTTTCGGCGAACAATCCAAAGTGTCCTATACGCCTTTTGGCAGCGCCCGTCGTTATCAACCGGCTTTAGGTGGGTTACTGCTAGTTCGTGTGGACGAGATGCATGTCACCAAAGTGGTTACGCAAGCCGAGCTCGATGCTTATACCCAAACCCATCAAATTTTATAAACTGTCATCGCTGCTACATGCTACACCCATTAAAAGTTATCTTTTAACTGTCGTATGTACCGAAATTCTTCCACGCTGTCCACCCTTAAAAAGGGATTGGTTTGCAGTTCCAGTTCAATGCTACTTGGTAAGGTACTTTGACCGAGCATACGCAGTGCTTCCACCTGTTCGAAGCGCTGCTGAATCGCCAGGTTGTCAGGTTCGACATGTAAAGCAAACTTGGCATTTGCCAGTGTATATTCATGGGTGCAGTAGACTTTGGTACGTGCTGGCAAAGCAGCCAGACGGTTCAGCGAATGGTACATTTGCTCATATGTTCCTTCGAACACACGGCCACAACCCATGGCAAACAATGTATCGCCACAGAAAAGTACATCCAGCGCATCAATAAAATAAACGATATGCCCCAGTGTATGTCCAGGTACGGCAATAATCTCAATATTTAAATCATGAAAACTAAGATGATTTTCATGTTGCAGGGGATGAGTGATAAAAGGAACTTTGCTTAATTCTTCCCGTGGACCATAAACGGGGATATGACGATTTTGTAAAAGCTCGGGCACACCGCCAATATGGTCTTTATGCCAATGTGTCAGCCAGATCTGAGTCAGCTTTAAACCTTTCGCTGTACAAAATTCTTCGACCAGATGTGCTTCAGTAGGGTCAACTGCAACTACTTCTTTACTCGGGATATGTTCTAATAACCAGATATAGTTCTGCAATTGATTTTTCACATCAATCATATGGACTTGAAAATGCATAAGATAGAAATCAATGATATAGATATGGATAAGCTAGCCTTAAAGCCAGGTTTTTTCCAGGGGAAAATCGCAATTAATAGGCCAGTATTTATACATAAAGTTGCTGATCTGCAGGCGGATACAAAAACAGTCTTTCTCGATCAGCTTTTTGTTTAAAAAGCACGCTATGGAATACTTGCAGCAATAATGTCTGTATTACATTTAGAACATACAAAGTGCTGAATCTAAAATTGGGGAGATCAATATGAAAATGTATCAGGTGGATGCCTTCACAACGGAACTGTTTAAAGGAAATCCTGCGGCAGTGATTGTGACTGAATACTGGCTGGATGAGGTCTTGATGCAAAATATCGCCTTAGAAAATAATCTGGCAGAAACTGCTTTTGTAAAAATGCTTGATGCAGAAAACTATGAAATCCGCTGGTTTACCCCAACCACAGAAGTGAACTTTTGTGGACATGCAACGCTAGCCAGCAGTTTTGTACTATTCAAAGATTATACCGCTGCGAAAACTCTTCGGTTTCATGTTAAAGAGCTCGGTATTTTTGTAGTAAGCCAGGAGGCTGATGGTAAAATCAAAATGAACTTTCCGATTCGCCGTGCAAAAAAAATTACCCATTATCCTGAAGTTTTAAAGCAAATTTTAAGCAAGCCATTTAAAAATGTTTATTTAAATCATCAGGCCTACATTATGGAATATGCAAATCCACAAGATGTACGGGATGAAAAGCCCAATCTGGAATTATTCAAACAATGGACACTCAATCAAGCCGAGAAAACCCAACCCAAGCGTGTTCTGGACCTGGCCATTACTGCTCAGGCTGCTGCGCCTTATGATTGTATATCGCGTTATTTTGCTCCCGCTAATGGCATTGATGAAGATCCGGTTACTGGTTCAATTCATACCGCGATTGCGCCACTTTGGGCAGAGAAATTGGGCAAAAAAGATATTCTGGCTGATCAGGCATCTGCACGTGGGGGAAAATTATATTGTGAACTGCTTGAAAATGAACGGATTGAAATTTCAGGTTATGCAAAATTATATATGCAGGCAGAGCTACATTTGTAACATCTGGATATAAATGAACGACAAAGCTGTTGAAATAAACGGTAATGCTTGCAAAAAGTAACTACTCAACATCATGATCATTTTCTAAGATGTGATGCTTAAAAATTCATATGACTGAATAAATTGGAATAATTATGCTCATGCGGTTCAAACAACTTACTATCTCATTATTATTTGTTGGTTTTAGTGCAACTGCCTGGGCACAACCGATCTTGGTTAAATCTGAGCAGAAGATTGAAGAATATACATTAGACAATGGTTTTCGCGTGGTTCTGGCGCAAAATGATAAAGAAAATAAAGTCTTTATGAACACGGTCTATCTGACCGGTTCACTTAATGATCCGCAGGGCAAAGGCGGTTTGGCACATTTGCTCGAACATCTGGCATTTAAGGGTACACAGAATATCAAAGGTGAAGAATTTCAGCGCCGTCTGGATCAATACACCTTAATGACCAACGCCAGTACAGATTATTATTCCACCAAATATACCAATGTGATCCGTCCTGAACAGAATGCGATTAATCAAGTGATTCATCTTGAAGCTGAACGTATGGACAAGCTGGTGCTGCAAGAAAAGTTTGTCCCTTCTGAAATTGCCATTGTGAAACGCGAACGTGAAGTTCGTATGGATCAGCCTTTTGCAGTGATGATGGACCAGATGTGGAAATCGGCTTATGGCAATAAGTATTTGGGACGTTTGCCGATTGGCGATTTAAAAGAATTGCAGTCCATTAAAATGGATGAGCTGAATAAATTTTATCGAACCTGGTATGCGCCGAACAATGCCGTAATGATCATTTCCGGTAAATTTGATAAAGCCGCTGTGTTAAAACAGATTGATCAACAGTTTAGTCCAATAGCAACTCGTCAGGTTCCAGTACAGACCAAAGTTCCTGTGCTGGACTCAGCCAAAATTCAGCATAGAAATTTTGTTGTAAAAAAGGGCAGTGATCTGGCTAAATTCAATATTTACCTGAATGGCAAAAATGAAAAGATCAAATCTGCTTTGGCACTGACACCTTATTTATATACCATGCAACCGAGTGGGCATCTTTATCAAAGCATGGTGGAAACCGGTTTAAGTACCGGCGTTCAATCTACTACCTGGCTAGATCAGGACTTTAATCTGGTCTTTATGGGCGCCATTTATGCACCGAATCATGATGAGAAGAAAGTGCAATCCGAACTTATTGCGGGTGTGGAAAAAAGTCAGCTATTTAATGAGACTGAACTAAACCGGGTAAAAAATCTGATTCAGAATCAGGCAGACAGTGTACTCAGTAATGCTGCCGCTTTGGGGGGGCGTTTAAGTGATTATTATGTGGCTTATCAGGGAGACTGGTCGCAGTACTTTACTGATTTGAATAATGTGAAGCAATTGAAGCTTGCTGATGTCAATCAAACCCTGACCCGGTTTTTAGTGCCAGAACATCGCATTTCTGGAGATATTAAACCGACCCCGGAAGATCAGAAAAAAGCATTACAACAACAGGCTGCCGAGCAACCTAAAACCTTAGATCAGGCCAGTGTGCAAGAAGAGCCGCTTAAAGACAGCAGTGCCTATAAGCAGGAAGTCGCGGAATACGTCAAAACCTCAAAGCAGTATTTGGTGGATACTGAAAAGAAAATCCAGCGCGGAACGTTGAAAAACGGTATTGCATACGCTTTGTATCCGACCTCTACCCGTGATGATAAAACCTATGCCACCATTTCTGTTGACTTTGGTACTGACAAATCTTTGTTTAATAAAGGTGAAGTACTGGATTTAATGGCCTATTTACTCTTGCGTGGCTCAGATCAGTATAGTTTGCAGGATATTGCAGACAAATCGATTGAGGCGGGTGGTGGAGCAACGGCTACAGCATCTGCAAATAGCATTACCATTCAGATTGTGGCAAAAAAAGAGAAATTTGATGATTATTTCAAATTTATGCTTGATGTTCTGAAAACACCGAAGTTTGAACAATCGCAATTTGACCTGATCAAGTCACAAAGCTTGTCGAGCCTGGATCGTCCATATACGGAACCTGAAACAGTTGCCGCATTGACCATGACCCGTTTATTGGAAACCTATCAGCCAGGAGATTTACGCTATCATTTTGAACCTGAGCTGTCTAAACAGCAGCTTAAAGCAGCAACAGTTGAGCAAGTGAAAAAATTATATCAGGATTTCTTTATCAGTCATCATGCACAAATTGCGATTACTGGTGATTATCAGGCTCAGCCGATGCTTAAATTGCTACAAAAAGAATTCTCTGGATGGAAAGCCCAATTGCCTTATCAACGCTTAAGTTCTGATTATCAGGCGTATAAGGCACAAAAAATCCATGCTTTATCAGAACAACGTGAATTTGGTAATTATCAGGCCATTTTGACCTTGCCGGTGGGTTCGAATCATGCCGATGCGCCAGCCTTAATGGCGTTTAGTTATATTCTGGCTGACTCGCAGCTGTCGTCACGTTTAGCCCAGGAACTCCGTGAGAAAAATGCCTTGGTATATGGATTTGGCAGCAATCTGGATCTGGATGAATGGATTGATTCAGGGGCACTCACCATAGAAGCCAATTATACGGCAGCAAAGTCGGCGCAAGTATCACAAGCCGTGCATAAGGTACTGAATGATTTACTCACTAAAGGGGTAACTGAACAGGAGCTGGAAGCGGCCAAAGCCAATATTCTGAAAAAACGGGTGACTGCTTTGGAAGATGAACGCAGTATTCACGCGATGCTTTTACCGCAACTGGAACATAATCGCGACTTATTATTCCGTGAAAAGCGTGATCAGGCTTTTAAAAAACTTAGCAAAGCAGATGTGGATACCGTAATCAAGAAATACATCAAACTGGATCAGCTGGTGGAAGTTATGGCAGACCAGTATGGAAAGCCACAAAACAAGTCATAACTTTTAAACGCTATTTTCTATCCTGCTATTCATATATTTGTTGTGCTTTTCCCCTCCTTTTAGGAGGGGTTAGGGGAGGTTTCTTTTAAAGCTGATAAAACTGCTTTGCATTATGATGAAAAACTTGTTTCAGTGCATTCGGATCATAGACCCCACTACCACATCACTAAAGGCATTAATGATGTTCAGCAGTGAGCTGTTGATGACCCGATCCATGGGAAAGTTGAAGGCAAATATGACCCGGTAATTGCCAAAGTGGCGCAGTACATGGCTAATCAGTGGAAAGGCTAAATCATAGATTTCCTGTTTGCTGGCTAAGCGGTCTTGTTTATGAAACTGATGACCTAATACAGGCATAACAGGCCCGATATCTTGGTATAAATATTCGGGCAACTGGCCAGTTTGGCAATATCCTCCTGCCAGCGCACCAGAATGTTTTCCCGGGCGACTCTGATCAACCCGGTCAAAGTACCCACTTGACCAAAAAGACCGGCAGGCGTGCCAAAATGGTCCAGTACAATAGAGGTTTCCGGAAACTGTCTCCAGCTATTGTATGGTCAGTCTTTGGTTCAGTAAATCTCTGTCATGTCACCATACACTAAGGTATTTTGGCTTTGGATGACCTTTCATCCAAAAACTCAGCACATAAAAAAAGCCCCGTAGGGCTTTTCATTAATGATCGTGATTGTGGTCATGATCATGCTTGTTGGTATGAAATTCTTCGTTACGACGGAAGCGAAGATAGTTTTCAAACTGTTCGCAATATTCGTCATAGTTATCTTCCAGCATCATCTGGAATTGCTGCATGATGTACGACATCACCTGATCTTTGGCATCACGCATTTCATTGCCATCTTTAAAGTTATTGGCAGCTACCCAAGTATTAAAACGGGCAGTAGCAAATAACATGGCAGCGCTGACTTGTCCGCGCATTTCAGCAGGTTTCACGGCTGAACCTTTTTCGACACGGCAAAATTCGTTGGCCTGTTTAATAAATTCATCAGCACGTTCAAAAAAAGCAGCATTTAACGCTTCTTCTTCGGTTACATCTGTTGCTTCAATCTTTTGAACCATGAACTTTTCCTGCAAAAACGATCTAATGGCTTATTATAGGCAAAGCCTTGCAGAAACTAAACCTTTGGCTTAATCTAAAAATAGCCTAAGCATTAAAATGGATAATCCAATGCAAGATGCCATTGCTGTACAAAGTTTAAAAAGTAACATCGCCTTATTGCGTCAAAATATTTGGCCGCCTGCAAATCTGGCCAATGTTGAAGGCTTACCTATTTATTATGGTTCTAAAAAAGAAGTCGATGAATATTACCGGCAATGGATCGGGTTAATTGAACGAGCACAAGATCTATTCCAGCCTTTTATGCAAGATGAAACACTCGATGCGGTGCATTTACCCAGCCATTTGAATCTACCGCTGTTCTATTTTCATGTTGACCGCATCCGAATTAATAAAACCCGCGCCAAAGAGTCGAAAACCTTTCGCGGTATTGCCAGCCTGGTGGATAAGTGTGGACAATATGAGCCTGCACAAATTCAAGCCATGAATGCCTGGTTAGAAAGTGATGATACCGCAGTTTTGGTGGCACATCGCGAATTTATCGACTTACGCACTTATGTGTTCCAGCATGGACAAAGTGAATATACTCGTACGCGGTTTTATGTAAATGGTATTGTACTGAGTACAGAGCCACATTTTGAGCTGGTAGATGCCCGTGACAAGCCGCGCAAACAGCGCAATGACAGTTATAGTGATCCACTGGCGGATAATGGAACCTGGAAAATATTTGGCAAATATCGCTAATATTAATTTTACATTTTCTACTTACCAGAAAGTATCGGTTTTAGAATAATCGTCTAAATGCTGCTGAGCCTGTTGCAGAACGTATTTTTTCTCACTGGCAATCCAGCCCAAGGCAAACCACGATTTTTGTTTACGTTTAACCATATTCTGAAACAGCGTTTCGGCCACCATCAAATCGTTATATTGTCCCAAACTTTCCTGGGCGGGTTTTAAATCTTTGAGATAGTGCTTTACATCTTGAACAGGATAAAGCGAAGCCACGAATTCTACACAATAACGCAAGCGTTTGACCCGTTTGCGGGTACGATGCCGGGATGGAATATCCAGCTGTAAAAATTGATCGGCATCTTTGCAAATTTGTTGATGCATTTTTTGCAGTTTTTTGGAGATATCTTTTTTTAATCCGGATTTTTTCTGTTCTTTACTTGGCTGATCGACAAAGCGTAGCAGATGAAGAATCAATTCTACAAAGTCTGAAGAACGTAATGATTCATCAATGGGAATGCCAGATTGTTCAGGCGTATCTGGAACCTCAACAAAAGGGGCACCTGCCTGTTCGAGCTGAGGTAAAAGTCCTTCACTCAAGGCATCGCGATCACGGGTTGAACCCAGTTGGCGGAACAGATGAGTCAGCTGCTCTTGCCAGTCTGGATTGACATCTTTTGACCAGTCGTCAAAAACACGTAAGGCACTTCTTAAACGGCGAATGGCAACCCGAGTCTGGTGCACATGTTCGCTATCATACTGTCCGGAAGCGATGGTCGATGCATTTGGCAATAGGTGCTGCAAGGTATTATTGATGATCTGCTTTAAAGCTTGATCTGTTGAGTCCTGTGGATTCAGTTGCAGTGGGCTGGCAAATTGAGCGGCAGGATTTTTTAAATTCTGTGCCAGCAAATCGCCGCGTTGAGCTTTACTGCGCACATCTAGCCATAAATGATATCGCTGCACCCAGGGGTGAATAAATTTGATCAGGTCTTGTATGGAACCTTGTTTAAGCTCAAATTCAATTTCATAAATTGATACGCTCTGATCGTTATGTCGAATTTCGCCGCGATCCAGACTGACTTCAATTTTTGAACGGTTAAAATGAATCACATGCACCAGACGTTGAACGACTGTTTCATATTGCACAATCAGGTTTTTAGCCTGTTTGCCCAAAGCATTTTGCAGCAATTGTTTTGCTTTCGAATCGGATTGATAAATCTTAAGATCTAAATCCGGGTCTTTTTGCTTGCCTAAATCACTTTCCAGTTCAAAACGTTGTAAGGAATGATCGCTGGGCGCTTTTAAAGTTTGTATCCAATGATCGTCTTCAAGACGTTGCCGTAATGAAATATTTTTTTCAGCCAAATGCCGTTCGGGCGTGTCATAGTATTTTGCGTATAAAGAAATCAAGCGAGCATTCTTGTTCAAGAAGAGCTGATAGAGCTTTTCTTGATCTGATGCGGGAATCTGAAATTTTAATTCTACTTCAAGCATGTTAAAACTCCTGACGCTTCATCATCCGATAGGGCCATGACTTTCATTGTAAGCCAGTATCAAAAAAAGAGTAGGGTTTTGCCAGAAAGTAGATCAAGCGTATATCGCCCCACTCATTGGTGTGCATTAAAAGATCATGCCATACGCTTTGATTTGACTGGTTTAATTTTGTCGCTTTATTTGTTACTTAATAAATTTACGACTCACCAGGAATTGTTCTGTCGCTTCCAGCAGGTTTTGTGCATACACTTCCTGTTTTGCTGTCAGCCAACCCAACACAAACCAGTCACTGGCTTCCAGTTCAGTTTGCTGAATATACTCGGCAGAAGAGGCCAGAATCTGATATTCACTGGCTGCAAGTTGCGCATCATTCAAGGCTTTGCTGTATTTTTGCAAATTTTTGACATCATAAATCGAAGTTAGAATCGGGAAGCTAAATTTCAGTTCATGAATTTTAGTGGCTAACTGATCCAGACTTTCAAAATTGGCAATATCGGTATTTGCGAGATGATCTTGGAGTTGTTTATATTGATTTTGCAGGGTATTTTGCGCAAACCACTTTAAGTCGTGCACTTGGGACTTATCCTTGTGGTCCAAGCCAAACATCAATAATTCCAGATAATGATGTACGTTTTGTGTTGAACGTACCAGATTGGCCAATTTTTCTTTAGCATACAAAATATCTTTGGCTAAATTTGATGCAGTATTGGGATTCTGTAAAAATGCGCCTAAAGTCGACTGCATGTGCTGCAAATGCTGTAAATGATCAAACTGATGCTTAAATGCACCCAGCTGCACCGCCCATTTGTCGGAAACTGCCTCATTCCAGTCTTTAAATAACGACAGGGTCAAATGTAAATGATCCAGGGCAATTTGTGCCTGCTGAATATGGGTTTGCTCGGCAACACCTGCAGCAATAGCTGCGATATTTGGCAGTAAATGCTGTAACTGCTGGGCAATCAGCATGCGCAAGTTTTTATTGGCGGGGTCTTTTTTACTTAAATGAAATTCCTTGGCTAATTTTGCCGGACTGACGGGTTGCTGGATGGCCAGAAGATTGCCGATTTCGGCCTTACTGCGCACGTCCAGCCAAAGGTGATATTTTTTCACCCATTCAAAGCTAAAGGCGAGAAGAGATTGGACTGAGCCTGACTTCAATTCAAATTCAACTTCATGTACTTCACTCTGCGCTGTTTCGGTACGCACTTCACCAACATCTAGACTGACTTCTATCTCGGTTTCTTCAAAATGAATGACGCGAAAGGTACGCTGTATATCAGTTTCAAACTGTAATTTAAGTTGATCCTGTGCCTCACCCAAAGCATTTTTCAGGATGTGTTGTGCTTCAGCATCCTGCTCATAAATAGATAAATCCAGTTGCGGTGCCTGTTCCAGTTCACCCAGGTCATGATTGTGCTCAAAACGATGTAAGTGGCTTTTCCCGGCAGCTTTCAAGGTTTGAATCCAGCGTGTGCCTTCCAGACGTTGTCTTAAGGCAACACCATGCTGTGAGAGTAAGCGTTCCGATGTGTCGTAATATTTGGCTTTCAGTTGAATAATTTCAGATTTTTTAGGATCCAATGCTTTCAGTAAAGCATTACGTCTTGCTTCAGGAATTTGAAATTTTAATTCAACTTCAATCATGATTTTTCATCCTAATTTTTTGATGCGATGTCAGCAATGCAAACATTATCTATAGCTTACACATGCATTATGAAATCTGTTCTTTTATAGCGCCGGAAATAGCATTGTTCATTCTAAGCTGATGATTGTAGCGAAAATGATTTTTGATGTAAGACTTGACGAACGGATTCTTGACTGGTTGCTTTGCAAATGATCAAAAAAATGATAAAAGCGGACACTTTAATTTGGCTGAAATATGAGCTAACTTGAATCAAAATAGGCAGGACTATGACCATGAATACAACAATCCAGCTCAAATTTGAACATCATCCAGAACCGGAATTTCAGCTGCCGATTCAAAACTATCATGAATTCTATCGGTTTTATTTAACTGAGCATCGTAATATCATGAGTCGCCGTTTGCATATATTCGGCAGTAGTGTCGGGGCATGCTTATTAAGTCGTGCCATTGTAAAAAGAAAGCCAAAGTATCTGGTTTATGGCTTATTGTTTGGCTATGCCAGTGCATGGGCAGGTCATTTCTGCTTTGAAAAAAACAAACCGGCCAGTTTTAAACAGCCGCTCTATAGTTTTATTTCAGATTGGCGCATGTTTTCTGATGTGTTGCGTGGGAATTTAAGTTTGAAAGATCGTTCCCTGGATAAAATTCCCAGTTAGTTAAAAAAATCACTTATATTATGTGAATAGTGTTGGAAAAATTTACCTAAAAATAAAATATTTGTAAATTTACGGAATGTAGACTTGCAATGGTAGAGTGAATATTCTATTAATAGAACAGGCATTGAATAAATTGATTTCTTACTTCGAGCGTCCTACTTTTAAAGTTTTCCAAGCCTAGAGCGACCTTCTCTAGGCTTTTTTTATTTAAGGAAGGTTAGATAAAAGCTAAAGTTTTTGAATCAAGATTAAAAAATATATGGAATTAAAAATTTACAAGAAATGCTTTGTCAGAGTTGAAGATATTACCTAATTTTAGCGGAATAAAAATAGAAAGACTTCCTAATCCTTCATTGGCTTCCCCCAAGCGCATTTTATAATCAAGGATCAGGAAGTCTTTTCATTGCTTCAAGTTTTTGTTTTATAATTATTATTTATTTTTATTTTGTGGTTTATTTAATCGTTTAATCTTCAGATGATCTATCCCTGAAAATAGGTATTTTCACACTATTTAACTCAAAGTTGCTACCGTTTAAGTTTTCTAATTTTTGATATTCATCTGCTGTAATTTTAAGGAATTAAGACAGTTCCGCTGAATCTTGTCCCTGATATGCCTATAATAAGGCAGTTTTAGTTTTGGCAGTTTGTTATGCGCGGTTTATATCTGATCACCAATGATGATCCTTTAGAACTTTTATTGGCTAAGCTTGAAGGTGCAATGGCCAATGGCGGTATTTCAGTATTGCAATACCGTCGTAAAAAAGTCGCCAAAGAAGATCAATTTTATGAAATTGAGTACATGAAAGCCATGTGTGCTGAATATCGCGTACCTTTCGTGATTAATGACGATCTTGAAATTGCGGTTAAATACGGTGTAGGTGTGCATCTGGGCCAGGATGATGGCTCTATTGTCGATGCGGTTGCACGTTTGCCAGAAGGTGTCCTGATTGGTCGCAGTTGCAACAATTCACTGGAATTGGCAGAACAGGCGATTGCCGATGGTGCAAATTATGTGGCATTTGGTGCAATTTATGCGACTGAGAGTAAGCCTGAAGCCGGAAACATTGGTTTGGAAACATTAAAACAAGCCAAAACGCAACTAAATGTGCCGATCTGTGCCATTGGCGGGTTAACCGTTGAAAATTCAAAGATCGTGGTTGAATCTGGTGCAGATTATTGTGCAGTGATTAGTGATATATTAGGTCGTCCTATGCATGCCATTCCTGAGCGTCTTGATGAATGGTCTGCACTTTTTCAAGACAGCCTTTAATAATATAGATTTAGATTGATTTAATTTTGAGTTGAGTAAATTCATGAGCCTATCTCCAAAGCAAGAACAATTGTTTAAACAAGCCAGCAAACATATTCCGGGTGGGGTGAATTCACCGGTACGTGCGTTTAATGGGGTGGGTGGTACGCCTGTATTTATTGAAAAAGCCAAAGGTGCCTATTTATACGATGTCGATGGTAAACGCTATGTGGACTATGTTGGTTCATGGGGACCGATGATTTTAGGCCATGCCCATCCTGACATCATTAAAGCCGTACAAGAGGCTGCTGTTGATGGCTTAAGCTTTGGTGCACCAACAGTTCATGAAACAACCCTGGCTGACATCATCTGTGAAATCATGCCGTCGATTGAACTGGTTCGTATGACCAATTCAGGTACGGAAGCAACCATGACAGCAATCCGTTTGGCACGAGGCTACACAGGCCGCGATAAGATTGTAAAATTTGAAGGCTGTTACCACGGTCACTCAGACTCGCTTTTAGTTAAAGCGGGTTCAGGCATGTTGACTAGCGGTGAAGGTGAAGCGACTTCTGCGGGTGTACCGGCTGATTTTGCCAAGCACACTTTAACCCTGCCATACAATGACATCGCGACTTTAAAAGAATGTTTTGCTAAATTCGGTCATGAAATTGCTGGCGTAATTGTTGAGCCAGTCGCAGGCAACATGAACTTGGTGAAACCGATTGACGGTTTCCTGCAAGCAATTCGTGATGTATGTGATGAGCATGGTTCGGTTTTCATCATTGATGAAGTGATGACCGGTTTCCGTGTCGGTCTAGGCGGTGCACAGGCACATTATGGCGTAACACCTGATTTGACCACTTTGGGTAAAATTATTGGTGCAGGCCTGCCAGTCGGTGCGTTTGGTGGTAAACGAGAAGTGATGGAATGCATCGCGCCACTGGGTAAAGTCTATCAAGCAGGGACATTGTCAGGTAATCCACTCGCGATGCGTGCCGGTATTGAAATGTTTAAACATTTACGTGCCGAAGGTTTTTATGAAAAATTAACTGCGCAACTCGAAAAACTGCTTGCCGGTTTACAAGCTGCTGCGGATGAAGCAGATATTCCATTCAAGACTCAACAAGTGGGCGGGATGTTCGGTTTGTACTTTACCGATCAAGAAGACATTACCAGCTTTGATTCAATGCTGAAATGTGATGTGAATGCCTTCCGTAAATTCTTCCATGGCATGTTGCAGCGTGGGGTGAATTTTGCGCCATCTGCATTTGAAGCTGGCTTTATTTCAGCTGCACACAGTGATGAAGATATTGAATTTACTATTCAAGCTGCGAAAGAAACCTTTGCTGAAATGAAAGCATCCGCTTAATTTTGAGCATGTAAATGAAGCCCGTTTTATAGCGGGCTTTTTTATAAAGAATTTTTGAGAGCGAATATGAAAACCAAACATTATTTGACTTTAAGCGATGCGGAATTTTTACTAAATTCAGCTTATGAATATGCACTTGAACATGATTTTAATGTCAGTATCGCCATTGTAGATGAAACGGGTAATTTGCTTGCGATGAAACGTATGGATGGGGCATCACCTATGACAGCCAATTTATGTCTAGAAAAAGCCAAATGCTCGGCAATGAGCCGCCGTCCATCCAAGCTATTTGAAGATATTATCAAAGGCGGTCAAATGGGCTTTCTGACTATGGAAACGTTCTCGGGCATGTTAGAAGGTGGTGAGCCGATTCTGTATCAAGGGCAGTTGGTCGGAGCGATGGGGGTGTCAGGTGTGAAGTCGTTTGAAGATGCGGAGATTGCACAGGTAGCGATTGAGAAGTTTTTAGCGCAGGTTGAGGCTTAATGTTTTATCCATTACCCAAAAAGATCCAACTCCCCCCCTCCCAAGCCAAATGGCAGCTTTCAGCAACTGAATCGGTTTTAGTGTTGGTGGGATTGCACAACCTAAGGATGATGGCAGGCATACAAGACAGCGACCTCATGACCCATCTTGTTCAGATCACTAATAAAGCCAAAGCTTTAGATATTCCGATTGTTGATTTGTATGGTGATGACCTGATGCAGGGCATGCAGCAACTCGGTGAATATGCATCATCGCATCCACAACTGATTTTTGCCGGGCAGGTCACGCCGATGCTCAAGCAAATATTGCCGCATCTACAAAGTGTCACCGAGCAAATCTGTGTAGTAGACGATGCGATTTTATTGTCGAATCAAGACCAGCATATTCAATGGATTGATAACATTTCGATACACGGCTTGCATCATATGAATAGCTATAGTTTGACTAGATTATGGGATTTAAGTGCGCCATCCAATTATGTGCTTTCCCCCAAGGGAATTATGCTTGCGGTTGCAGAGCAACTGAACATGGATGCTCTGGAAATTGATCCTGATCTTGATCTGAAACAGTACGGTTTGGATTCTGTTGCTATTGTCACTTTAGTGGGGATTTGGCGAGCGCATGGGGCAAACATTACGTATGAAGATGTCCTAAAACACAATTCACTACATGCGCTGGTCAGCTTTGTATTGCAATCAGCACGTTGATAACACGGGATTGAAATAATTTTTGAGCAAAATCGGAAAAACCGTCACCAATTCGAATATTGTGCATTGTAATTCTGCGCCAAGCTTTCTATCATTGCCGCCTTGTTTGCGCGATCAGCCTGGGATTGAACATTGAGTAATTTTCTAACCGAACATCTGATACATCGTGATGAAGATTTTATGGTCATCCATAAACCTGCAGGTGTACTCACCGTTCCTGGCAAAACCGAAGATTTACAAGATTGCGTGATCAACCGATTATTAGAAATAGAACCCAAAACACTACTGATTCACCGTCTGGACCGGGATACTTCAGGCATTCTGGTGTTTGGCCTGAGCAGATGGGGACAAAAAACCATTTCCCGCCAGTTTCAGGAACGTCAAACAGATAAAACCTATCAGGCGATTGTAGCAGGGCATCTCGAAGGGGAAGGTACGGTTGATGTACCTGTTGTCTATGATCCTGAACATCCACCTTTACATATTGCCGATCCCAATCATAACAAGCCTGCACTGACACATTGGCAGGCCATCGAACATTTTGAAATTCAAGAGCAGGCGGTGACGCGGGTCAAACTTAGCCCGATTACAGGCCGTTCCCATCAGCTACGCGTGCATATGCAATATCTGGGTCATCCTATTATTGGTGATACTTTATATGCCACTCCTGAGCAGCAACTGATGATGCCGCGTCTGTGCCTGCATGCTGAAAACTTAAGTTTTTATCATCCGCAAACAGAACAGCTGATGGAGTTTTATGCTCCAGTTCCTTTTTAAAGTAAAAACTTTTTAATCCTCATAGATTTTGCGCACTTTTTAGTGGGCTTTATGTCAAAATATATTGCTTAAAGACCTGGTTTTTTGCTCAAATACCAAGCAGATTTTGGGCTTGAAATTAGTGTCCTCATTTTTAGATAAAGGTGGAAAAATTGCATCAGTTTGCTATTGGTCAGCGTTGGTTATCAGATACGGAAACAGAACTCGGTTTAGGGGTTCTTATAGATGTAGATGAAAGATCGGTTAGCATCTTATTCCCAAAAAGTGATGAAACACGTGTCTATGCACGTAACAATGCACCTTTATCACGTATTGTGTTCAATGTGAAGGATGAACTGCAGGATCAGGAAGGCACTCAATGGACAGTTGAGTCTTTGGAAGACCGTCATGGTGTGGTGCGCTATAACGTCGTGCGTAATCTGGAAGATGGCTCAGAAGAACGTAAGTCACTCAATGAAACCCGTATCGGTGCGACCATCCAGCTGTCTAAACCGCTTGACCGTTTACTGGCCAGTCAGGTCGACTATAAAGAATGGTATGACCTGCGTATTGAAGCTTTACTGATGCAAGCCAATATGAAGAACAGTCCTCTGCGCGGCATGGTCGGTGCGCGTGTAGGCCTGATTCCGCACCAGCTTTATATTGCCCATGAAGTGGGACAGCGTTTTGCACCGCGTGTCTTACTTGCGGACGAAGTCGGTTTGGGTAAAACCATTGAAGCGGGCCTGATTATTCATCAGCAACTCAAAACATCGCGTTCTGAACGTATCCTGATTCTCGTGCCAGATTCACTGCAATATCAGTGGATGATTGAAATGCGCCGCCGTTTTAATCTGGAATTTTCACTGTTCGATTTGACCCGTACCGCATCCATCAAGGAACATGATCCTGATCTAAACCCATTCCTGACCGAGCAGCGCATCATTGCTTCTGTTGATTTGATGGTGGATCACGAGGATTTACGTGAACAGGCTTTAGAAGCTGGTTTTGATCTTCTGGTGGTGGATGAAGCTCATCACCTGATGTGGAGTGAAGAAGAAGGAGGTAATGACCGTTACGATTTGGTTGAAGAGCTGGCGGAAAAAACCCCGGGTGTGTTACTGCTTACAGCAACACCTGAACAGTTAGGTGTAGAAAGCCATTTTGCCCGTTTACGTCTGCTTGATCCACAACGTTTCAGTTCACTTGATCGCTTCCTTGATGAAGAAGAGCAGTATCATCAGACTGCAAAAATTGCTGAAGTGCTGATGTCAGACCTGCCTTTGGAAGAAGGGCATTTAAAAGCGATTGAAGGTTTATTGGGTCATAGCATTCAGGATGAGCCGGAACAGCGTTTCCGTGCTATTCACGAATTATTAGACCGTCATGGTACTGGCCGTATCTTATTCCGTAATACCCGTGAAGCGATTCAGGGTTTCCCGGGTCGTGACTGTCAACCAGCACCTTTACCAGCACCTGCAAACTGGTCAAAAGACGGTAAGCTACGTGAACAGATGTGGCCGGAAGAAGCTCAGCTGGATGGCGCATGGATGGAACATGATCCACGCGTGATGTGGCTGATGGAAAAGCTGCGTACTGATCTTAAACACAAAAAAGTGTTGCTGATTGCACGTAGTGGTCCTGTAGTGGAAGCACTGGAAAATGTGCTGCGTTTACATGCTGGTATCCGTACTGCCATGTTCCATGAAGGTATGAGCCTGCTTGAGCGTGACCAGGCAGCGGCTTATTTCGCTGAAGAGTCTTATGGGGCACAAATTCTATTGTGTTCTGAAATCGGTTCAGAAGGGCGTAACTTCCAGTTTGCCTCTGACCTGATCTTATTTGATTTGCCTGCGAACCCGGATGTGCTTGAACAGCGTATTGGTCGTCTGGACCGTATTGGTCAGGAAAACCGGATTCAGATTCATGTGCCTTATCTGGTTGGTACAGCGCAAGAGCGTATGTTCCGCTGGTACAACGAAGGCTTAAATATTTTCAGTAATATTTCCCCGACGGCACAAACACTGCAAGAAAACTTTATTGTGAAATTAAAAGACTGTTTACTGGCAGATTTAGGCCAGCAGTTTGAAGATTTGCTGGAAGAAGTTAGTGTTCAGCGTGAAGCGCTGGAAGCTGAATTGCAGGAAGGCCGTGACCGTCTGCTGGAATACAACTCTTGCCGTCCAATCGTGGCACAGGAAATTGTGCAGGCGCTTGAAGATTATGATGACAACACTACTTTGCCGATGTTTATGAAACGCTTCATGGCGTCGACCAATATCGATTTTGATGAGCAAAGTAACGGTACGGTGATCATCAAGCCGACCGATCAAATGCAGGTACAAGGCTTGTCTTTAGATGAAGAAGGCATGACTGCGACCTTCTATCGTGATCAGGCGCAGGTTCGTGAAGATGCACAGTATTTAACCCTTGAGCATCCATTCACTGAAAGTGTGATGGAAATGATCAATACTCAATCTTTTGGTAGCACCAACGTTGCAGTATTAAAATCAGCAGCCTTGCCACAGGGTTCGGTATTGATGGAAGTCTGGTTCAAGGTGGATGTGGTTGCACCGAAGGCATTGAACCTGCCATCCAGCTTGCCACAACAGTTGATTCGTGTATTGCTTAGTGAAAAAGGTCAGGACCTGTCTGAAAAGATTGCTCCGGAAATCCTGAAACCTTATTTGCATCACCTAGATGGCAATAGCTGCCGTCAAGTGGTGAAAGCACGCCGTGAAGTGATTGAGCAGCGTTATGCACAAGCCTTGGATATTGCCAAATCTGCATTGCCAAACTTCAAGCAGCAGGCAAAAGAAGTTTATGGCAATAAATGGCAATATGAAATTGACCGTTTAACTTACCTGAAGCAATTCAACCCAAGTATCCGTGAAGATGAAATTTCACGCTTACAGAAATTCCAGAAAGAAGGCTTGAGCTTGTTGGATGGCTTATCTGTCATACCGGAAGCCATTCAGGTGATGGTTGTGGTTAAACCATAATTTGGAATTGAAACAAAAAGCACCTGCGGGTGCTTTTTGTTTTTAAGATGAAGGAGTTCTGACTCATCTAGCTTAAAATTCAACTCATGCTAAAATAAGAAAATAATTTTTATAAAGTACAAGAAGAATAACAATGGCTCAGTCTTTAATAACCCTCGGTTCTACCACCTCGCACGGCGGTATAGTTTCGGAATGCGATTCTTCTTTTATCATAAATGGAGTGGCTGTGCATTTGCATGGCATGAAGCATTATTGTCCGAAATGCCAAACTGTTGTGTCCGCGATTGCTGCTGAACAGTCAACTACTGTGAAAGGACGTGGGGTGGTGATTGCAGGTGATAAGACAACTTGTGGAGCGACTTTTTTCGGTAGTCAGTTTCTGGTGGTTTCGCGAAAATAAACAGCAGCAGTCAAATCATTTGGTGTACAGAATTCTGTAATTAAGCCTTCTGACTTGCAAGTCAGGGAGTTAAGCATTTAGTGATTTCATCCAAGCCTGCTTTTGCTTAAGCTATCGCACTACTACGGGAACAATTTTAACAAGAGCAGCTTGTATGGCAGATGAATTATTCAGAAAAAATGCGATTCATTTTACTCATGCCAATGGTATTCCTTCTGCCAGCTATCAAAAGTTTTTTCGCTCTTTTGAAGAAGAATTTGATATTAAAGCTATTCCAGTGATTGGAATGAGTCCTGAATATCCCGTCACTTATACATGGACACATCTGGTGGATCAGGTGATTGCCGACATTGAACAGCAGTTTCCAAACCAGCAGGTGATTGGCTTGGGTCACTCATTTGGTTCTTTGCTCACTTTAATGGCGGCCTATAAACGCCCTGATTTGTTTTCACAACTGGTGATCATGGATCCACCTTTTGTGATTGGGCCTAAGTCTGCCATTTTTGAAGTTATGCAAAAGCTGAAATTAAAAGCAGTCGATAAAATTACTCCTGCAGCTATGACTTTGAAGCGCAACGATCACTGGCCTGACTATGAAACGGCATATGCATCTTTGCGAAATAATCGCCTGTTCAAGAGTTTTGATACGCAGTGTTTTGATGATTATTTTGCGCATGCTATTACAGAAGATCAAAGTAGAGGAGGCGTGACCTTAACTATTCCTAAAGTCATTGAAGCAGAAATTTTCAGAACCGTTCCAGCCTGGTGGTGGCGTACACCACGTCAAGCACCGAAAATGCCTGTACATTTAATTACGGCAGAACAGAGTCACTTTTATAAACAGGGCTTGCCGCAAGGAATGAAAAAAATCTATGGAATTGAATTTAGTGTGGTTGAAGGTGGGCATATGTTTCCTTTAGAGCAACCTGAAAGCATATCCCAATCAGTGAAGAAAATTATTTCAGCACAGCAAAATATCGAATGTATAGTGAAGAATCCATATGTGTATTCTTCACGAACAATAAAATTATAAATTACCGGATTTTCGCTTCATCCAGATGGCGTGCACCTTCTAGAATCATCCGAATCATGATCATGGTTTGTTCGGCAATTTCTTTACGTTCCTTCGCAGAGATATCAATCACTGTTGCACCCATATTAAATACCAGCTGGGTAATAGCTTTTGCGGCGATATCGGGGTGAGAAAGCCTGTTGTTATTGAGGCGTTCCAGGCGAATGAGATCTTCCTGTAATTCTTGCTGGAAATAATTTAACTGGCGTTCAACCGCTAATTTATATGAAGCGGAGCCGGTATAGGCTTCACGCAGCAATAAACTTAAATTGCCTTCATCTGCATCTAACTGTTCAATAAAAACTTCGACTGAACTGCGAATAATGCTGTTTTGCTTGGAGGCCTTTAAGCGCGCTTGGTGCAAAATTTGACGCAATACAATCCCGGCACGATCAATCAGCTCAATCGCAAGTTCATCTATATCTCTGAAATGCCGATAAAAACTGTTGGGCGCAATGCCAGCTTCACGCGCAACTTCACGTAGGCTCAAGGAAGAAATGCTTTTTTGCGGTCCAATTAAGTTCAATGCAGCTTGAAACAGCTCTTCTTTGGTAATGGTTGCTTTTCGTCCTACAGTACGGACGGTTACCGGTTCATGAACAACATTCTGTTTATCAACAGGAGCATCAATATTTTTTTTGATTGAAGACGGGTTCATATTTTTCAAGGGATTAGAGATACGAAAACATTATAACGGTTGCATTGCAACTTGGGAAATGAATAGAAACAATACAAATATATATACAAGTATATATACATGTGTATAATAATTAAAAATCGATCGCGTGGTACTGACTATGCATGTTGTAGAAAAAATGAAAAAATCTCCCCTAAGTTCATTGGCTGAAAGCGTTATTGACCAGTACGCAGCTGATTTCTGGTTGCAAAAAATCAATCCCCTTTGGTCAGTCAATCAGGCCTTGGGTAAAATTGTCCAAAAAGAAAATTCTGCGCAAAATATGATGAGTTTAACCATTCAGGTGAACCGTCATTTTAAAATGGGGCAAGCAGGGCAGCACCATCCGGTTTTTGTGGAAGTCAACGGTGTTCGCTATGAGCGTAGCTATAGTCTGACGCAGCTTGATACTCAACATGTCTTATTAACAGTTAAAAAAGTTGATCAGGGCAAAGTCAGCTCCTGGCTGGTTGAACATGCTCAAGTTGGCGATATTCTTGAATTTGGTCAGCCTTATGGGGACATGCTGTTACCAGAGCAGGCTCAACCGATGATATTGCTTGCGGCGGGTAGTGGTATTACCCCAATGCTAAGTTTACTCAAAGCACTCTCTAAAACAGATCGCATGACTCAAGCACCAATCCAGCTGTTGTATTGGGTTAAGCAATATGCTGATGTTGCTTTTAAAGCACGTTTTGAACAATTGGCTGAACAATATCCGAATTTTTCTTTTCAGGTTTTTTATACCCAGGAAGAAGATGAGGGCAAACGTTTAAACCAAGAACACCTAGCTTTGGTGAATAATATTGAAAATAGTCTGGTGTATGCTTGCGGTCCATCCGGATTTGTTGCACAGGCGGAACAGCTGTTTGCAAATGCACAGAGTTTCAAAAGTGAAGCTTTTAGCATGACCCCGGTTGAAAATTCGGATATTGGCTTTGTGAATATTACTTTGTTGAAATCCAATAAAGTACTGGTCATCCCTAAATGCCAGTCTATTCTGAGCAGTCTGGAACAACAAAATATTAAACCTACTCATGGTTGTCGCATGGGCATTTGTCATAAATGTGTGTGTAATAAAGTTGAAGGTTCAACTAAAGATCTAGTGAATGGTAGTCAAAACTCCGAACCTGGTAATTTATTAAAAATCTGTGTCAATTCAGCACAGTCTGACCTTGTCATTGATTTATAAGTGAGATAAATATCATGAATATGCCTGTTAAAATAGAATATTTTAAAAATCCGAAAAATGGTGAGCTCACACAATCTCAATTAGATGATTTGGCTCGTGAACTGGATGCGATTAAACAAGAAGTGCTTGATGATATCGGCGAAAAGGATGCGGAATATATCCGCCGAGTTTATTCAACCATCCGTTATGCTTCCATTGCCGGACGTGCCTGTTTATTTGCAGGCTGGTTCCCGCCAGCATGGGTATTAGGTACCGGTTTACTGGGCTTTGCCAAAATCATGGAAAATATGGAACTGGGGCATAATGTCATGCATGGTCAATATGACTGGATGAATGATCCTAAATTCTATGGTCCAACGTTTGAGTGGGATATTGTCGGGACAGCAGACAATTGGCGCCAAACCCATAATTATAAGCACCATACCTATACCAATATTAAAGGGATGGATGATGATATCGGTTATGGTTTACTTCGTCTGTTTCCTGAGCAGCGCTGGAAGCCTGGTTATTTATTGCAGCCAATTTACAGCATTCCATTTTGCCTGCTGTTCCAGTGGGGCGTAGCCATCCAGAATCTTGAAATTGGTAAGGTTTGGAAAGGACGTAAATCTAAGGAACAGGCCAAGAAAGAATGGCAACCCATGCAGAAGAAAATCGGCAAACAATTGTTTAAAGATTATGTATTCTTCCCGTTGATTGCCGGTCCAGCAGCTTTACCTGTATTTACAGGTAACTTGGTGGCGAATGGTATCCGTAACATCTGGACATTCAGTATTATTTTCTGTGGTCATTTTACTAAAGATGTGGAAGTGTTCCCGAAATCGGTACTTGAAAATGAAAGTCGCGGTCATTGGTATATGCGCCAGATTCGTGGTTCATCAAACTTGACAGGTTCAGAAGCATTCCATATTTTGACCGGTCACTTAAGTCATCAAATCGAGCATCACTTATATCCAGATATTCCGGCGCGCCGTTATCGTAAAATGGCACCTAAAGTTCAGGCAGTTTGTGAGAAATATGGTTTAAATTACAATAATGCCAGCTTGGTTAAACAGTATGGCAGTGTGCTTAAACGTATCGTTAAATATGCGTTCCCGTTTAAGAAATAATCTTGTATTCATAAAAAAGCCACTTCTATTCAAGTGGCTTTTTACTGATGTATATAAGCTTTAAGTGTTTTTGTTAAGTTTATGTAATTTCCATTATTTGCCATAGTTATGACCTGACAAATTTCCTGTTGAGTCCAGCTTTGACGACTTGCCTAATAAGAAAATAAGGACAATAGAACAAATGAATTTTCGCCAAAACGGATATCTATACCTTTGAATAATTTTGCAGCTCTTAAATGGCGATTTGTTGTATCTTTTTTGGCAATGCAGGAATAGTCTCATTGATACCCACCATGTAAGCATAATGGGCCATCGCAAGCATTTCCTTATCTTCATGACTATTACCATAGGCATAAATTACAGCATAATCAGTTAAATGATATTTTTCTAAAATTCGTTGTCTTTTCTGTTCCGAACTGCAATCGGGTGTGGTGTATTGTCCCGTATAGATATTATTGACTTGTTCAGTATGAGTGCAAATTAAATCAATATTTAATAACTCACAGACAGGCTTGAGATAGACATCGACCGATGCCGAAACCAATACAACATCATCGCCTAAGGCTTGATGCTGTTTAAGCTGGTTAAGCAAAGGCTGATTTAATTGATTCATTAAATTTACTGCATATTCCTGTGCCATTTGTTGCAGTTCTAAGGCATTGGCATTGCTAAACATGGCACGAAACAATTTGGAACGCATGGCAGGTGCAGAATAGACATTCAAATAATAAGCTTGAATCCAGGGCAAAATTTTAATGCCTTGTTTGACAATATGGCGTTTGGATAAAGCATAGAAGATAAACCCTGTAAAACTGTCCTTTTTACACAGGGTTCCATCAAAATCAAAGAGCGCTAAATTTTTATTCTTTTTGCCCGTTGCATACATGATTGATATCTTCCGTTTACGCGTGTTGCAAACCAGTTGGTATTATAATCACGACTCAGTTTAGGACCAGAAATGACTACTTCAGGCATGATAGCATAAATTGGATCTTTGCCTGTTTTCTCTTGGTAGAGCTTGGTTACAGCACGATAAGTTGCTGTATCTTCGAAATCTTTCTCTTTTTCTTTTTTTAGGTCAGAACGGATTTGTCGTGGTGTAACCAGAATATTGTTGGCTGCAAATACACTGATCAGTTCGCGTTCGGACTGACTGGCTGCTGAACGGACTGAGCCATCTTTCGTGTAAAGTAACAAATCACCATCCAGGTCAAGCTCTGTTGCCGTCAAGTCATTGAGCATGCTTTGAAAAGCTGCGTTGCGACTTGAATACATGCCAGAGTTATAATCCGCAAAACGATAAATCGCTTTATCATAATCGGCAGGGTACATCATCAAGCGGTGGATACCGTAATACAAGCCACCATATTGACTATATAAATCAGTACGTAATTCGGCCATGTTACCACCTTGACGTTTATGTTCTTTGGCATAGCCAATATGAACCTGCATGGAACCTAAAGTGGTAATCGGATTTAATTTTTCGCCCATGTCTTGACCGACCAGTTTGGCTGCACCGGTTAAGGCACTGACATGATAATGTTTTGACATATAGTCAAAAATTTCACGATAGAGTTCATCTAATTCACGCTCGGTTTTCACGCGACGCATTTGACTTAAATAATTATTTTCAGGGGTGGGCTGATTTTTCAGAACCTGCTCAAAATAACCGGCCATGGTTCCGCCCAGAGTATCGCCCAATTTATCTTTAAATTTTTCATCCAGCCGATCTTGAACTTCTTTCACCGCTTTTTCACCTAAACCGGGAACTTGCGGGTCAGCAACGAAGTTGGATTCCTGATCCACCACAGCCACAATACTGCAAATATTTTCTTTGGTTTGAGGAATACCGAGCTGATCGGTAATGTCGTAAATGTCTTTGGCCCAAGAACTACGTTCATTAACACGGGGTGGAATAAGACGCTTGACTTGATCTTCTTTTAAGGTGGGTTCATTGTTTTTTGACCACCATGAGTTATCGCCACAGGCCATCAGGCTCAAAGACAAAGCCAGAATACTCAAAGATTTAAACCGAGATGAAGTAAAAAGAGTTTTTTTCATAATGATGAAAACATGTTCCAAAAGGATGAGCCCATACAGCAGATGCAGTATACTATGCCGGTCGAAAAAGTGATGAATTTATATGTATATTGGTCCATATCAACTGTCAAATAATTTAATTGTTGCTCCCATGGCAGGTGTTACGGATCGTCCCTTCCGGACGTTGTGTAAATATTTTGGCGCAGGCCATGCCGTCAGTGAAATGATGACTTCAGACCAGACTTTACGCATGAGCAAGAAAAGTCTGTACCGTGCCAATTTTGATGGTGAACTTGCTCCGATATCCGCGCAGATTGCCGGTTCTGAACCCGGCGAGCTGGCAGAAGCGGCACGCTATCAGGTGGCGAATGGCGCACAGATTGTTGACATCAATATGGGCTGTCCGGCCAAAAAAGTCTGTAATAAATTAGCAGGTTCTGCATTATTAAAAGATGAAGATCTGGTGGCACGAATTTTAGATACGGTGGTTGCGGCAGTAGATGTCCCTGTGACTTTAAAGACCCGTTTAGGATATCTAAATGGCCATGAAAATATTCTGCGCGTTGCCAAGCGTGCTGAAGAAGCGGGGATTGCTGCATTGGCACTGCATGGCCGTACCCGTGAAGATATGTACTTGAATACAGCACGTTATTCTTTGATTAAAGAAGTCAAACAAATGCTGAATATTCCCGTGATTGCTAATGGGGATATCGACAGTCCTGAAAAGGCTAAATATGTGCTCGATTATACCGGTGCTGATGCAGTCATGATTGGGCGCGCTGCACAAGGCAGACCGTGGATTTTTCGTGAAATTTCCCACTATTTGGCAACAGGTAAGCACTTGGCTGCACCAAATATTCAAGAAGTTAAAGATGTGCTGTTAGGACATTTATCTGAACTTTATGATTTCTATGGTGAATACTCAGGTTGCCGTATTTCTCGTAAACATATTGCCTGGTATACCAAAGGTTTACGTTCAAGCAATGAATTCCGCCAAAATATGTATAAGGTTGAAAGCACGGCCGAGCAGTTTAATGTCGTAGAAGATTATTTTAACCAGCTTCTTGCTCAAGGTGAAATTATGAGTGACGTACAGGTGGAGCAGGTGAATTTGCTCGAAACCAGATAATTTTTATTGCTCCATTTTAAATAGATTACTGCTCTTTATTGCAAAGAATTTCAGCAAAAAAAGAGTAGTAACTTTTTCTTTATCAAAACTTTTTTTCGTAATTTGTATAAAACAATATTCAAAGAATTACATTCTACAACATCTCATCACCCATTCAGGACACTTATAAGACATAGCTTATTCAGAAGTGCTTTATGCTGAATTTTTCTACAGCTTAAATAAGCTGCTTGTCTAAACATTTTGTATATAGATAGGATAGAAGGAGAAAGCGAATGGTCAATATAAATCGTCCTATGACGGAAGCTGATCTTACTCATCCAAATAAACGTCCAGAAGAACCAATAACAGATGTGCACGCTGATCCTATTAACGATAAGGGAAGTAATCGGGTTCCTGACATGAATGAAGCAAATGATCACCCTGTGGGTACAAGTATTGGTACAGTGGGTGGTGTAGCAGCTGGTGCTGCCCTTGGATCTGCAGTTGGTCCTGCAGGTGCGGTAGTTGGCGGTATTGTCGGGGGCATTGTTGGTGGAATTGAGGGTAATGACATCGTAGAAACAGCGAACCCGGAAGAGGAAGATGCCTATTGGCTCGAACAGCACCGTGATAGACCTTATTTCCATGAAAGCCTGAATACCTATGGGGCTTAGATTATGAGCGCGATTACCGGAGTGCTTATCAGGTCGGATATGGCAGCCGATTTCAATACTACAGTAATGTCGAGTTTGAGCATGTTGAGCCGGACTTAAGAAGCAAATGGGAAACTACCAAGGATCAGTCCCGTCTCAGCTGGGAAGAAGCCAAATATGCAGCTAAAGATG
The DNA here is from genome assembly GCF_044130295.1 of Acinetobacter uliginosus. Taxonomy (NCBI): domain Bacteria; kingdom Pseudomonadati; phylum Pseudomonadota; class Gammaproteobacteria; order Moraxellales; family Moraxellaceae; genus Acinetobacter; species Acinetobacter uliginosus. The sequence continues at coordinate 52,146 of NZ_JBIQOC010000002.1, forward strand.
CATGGCTTCGTGCTCCATGCTAGATGAATGTTGAACAAAAAACCTCTCAACTGAGAGGTTTTTTATCGAATATATACGCCAGTAAATTAGGCTTGACTAATTTCCAGAACCAGCTGATTAATTAAATCCGCAGCTTCCATCTCCCGAATTTGGGCGACATTGGTTCCCGCCCAAAATGCTCCAAAACCATGGTCACCTTGTGCAGCGGCTGCGGCATGCAGTTGTTTACCCAAGTCATAGCAATAGGGGTAAGTGGCAACTGGAGGACGTTCAGGTCGATCGATTTGGGTATGCCAGTGGTTAATTAGACCGCGAGCAGGTCGTCCCGAAATGCTTGCAGTCATTTGGGTAATCGGTTTGCTAAACAGGGCTTGTCGATAGGCCGTGTTGACATTGGAACTTTTGCACTGTACGAAAGCGGTGCCCAATTGAACAGCTTCGGCACCTAACTGGATTAGGAGCTGAGCCTGGGTGCCATTCATGATTCCGCCCGCAGCTACAACAGGCTTGCTACAGTACTGTTTTAACAATTGTACCAGATCAGAAGTTTTGACTGCGCTGTCAAATGTTTCATTAAAAATGCCACGGTGCCCACCGGCTTCAATGCCTTGCGCAATAATGATATCAATCCCAGCCGCTTCAATCTGCAGTGCTTCAGCCAGATTAGTCGCTGAAACCATCGTCAGGATACCGGCCTGTTTTAAGGCCTGAATTTGATGAGGATGCGGAATGCCGAAGTGAAAACTTACTGCCTGAGGTCGAGTTTCTAAAACCAGATTTAAATAGTCATCGTTATCGAGAAAGCTGGGATAGATACATTTTAATTCTGTCGGCGGAGTTGCATGATACTTCTGAAATTGAGGGGATAAATATTTAATCCACTGATCTGCTATATTTTTGTCGAGCGAGGCGCTTTGATGACAGAAGAAATTGACCTGAAATGGTTTATGCGTAAGTGCTTGCGTTTCTAAAATTTGTTGACGTGCTGCCGCAACTGTACTGGCACCCAAACCCAATGAACCCAAACCGCCTTGATTGGAAACCTCAGCTGCCAGTTGGGGAGTAGAAACACCTGCCATCGGTGCAAGGAAAATAGGATGTTTAATTTCAAGTTGTTCTAATAAAGTCATATTTGGCTCCTATGCATCTCATCACTTTGCCCAAGCCCTATAAATTAAGCAAATAATATTCGTTATTTTTTTATGAAATAAAAAGTTTTTTACACCTAAAAATAAATGAAAATGCAGTGATAAATAAAGCGTCAAACCATGTCGCATAAAAGACCGCTGCCCATGTAGTTTGAGTTGAAAATTTTATAATACAGATTTATCTTTTTAGCGCTGTTTATCCATGTCTGATCGTATCCGTGAAAAACTGCAAATTTTAGCCGATGCTGCCAAATATGATGTCTCCTGTTCCTCAAGTGGCAGTAACCGAAAAAACAAAGACAAAGGGCTAGGGAATACCGGCTCCGGTATTTGTCATAGCTATACCGAAGATGGTCGCTGTGTATCTTTGCTTAAAATTCTGTTTTCCAATGTGTGTATTTATGATTGTGCTTACTGCGTGTCACGTCGCTCCAATGATGTAAAACGGGCAGCTTTTACCGTTCAGGAAGTAGTAGATTTAACCATGAACTTCTATCGCCGGAATTATATTGAAGGTTTGTTTTTAAGTTTAGGGATTTTTAAATCGGCAGATTACACCATGGAGCGGATGCTGCAAGTGGTGAAAAATTACGTCTGGAAGAAAATTTTAACGGTTATATTCATTTAAAAACCATTCCTGGAGCATCGCAGGAAATCATTACTGAAGCGGGGCTGTATGTTGACCGGATGAGTATTAATTTAGAAATGCCGACTGAAGCAGGACTGCAAAAATTTGCTCCTGAGAAAACCCATGCCGAAGTACGGAAAGATTTAGCTCTTGTGCGTGACCGTTTAATCCAGTTCAAAGATGAACGCAAACTGATTCGTTCAGTTCCCAAGTTTGTTCCGGCAGGGCAAACCACGCAAATGGTGGTAGGGGCATATAACGAAAGCGATCAAGATATTATTTTAATGGCAGACCGGCATTACAAAGAGTTTAAACTGAAACGGGTGTATTACTCGGGTTATATTCCAATTAATGAACAGGAAAAAGCCTTGCCTGCGATTGGTTCAGCACCCCCCTTATTAAGAGAAAATAGGCTTTATCAAAGTGACTGGTTGATGCGTTTTTATGGTTTTGAGGCGACAGAACTGGTCGATGAAAAACACCCGAATTTGGAGCTGGATGTTGATCCCAAGCTGGGATGGGCATTAAGGCATCCTGAACAATTTCCAGTGGATCTGAACCGGGCGGATTACCGCATGATTTTACGTGTTCCGGGTATTGGTGTGCGCTCAGCGAAAAAAATTGTCCAGGCGCGTTGCTTTGGCAAAATTTATATCGATCAACTGAAGCGTATGGGCGTTGCATATAACCGTGCGCAGCATTTTATCCGCTGTGCCGATACGCCAAAATTTATTAAGGAGCAGTTGCCAGGCCAGATTCGAAGTCAGATTTTTCAGTCGGGACAGTCCAAATATGTGCAGCAGTTATCGCCACAATTGGGTTTTGGTTTTTAATGGCAACTTACTGTTTTGATAGCAGCATGACTGGTCTGTTGAGCTGCGTGTTTCGTGCCTTTCAATTTAAAGAGTTTCGGGTGCAGGTGACGAGCAATCCACATGCGCAAAAGGGTTTGTTTGATGATTTTATACAGGTCGCATCGAATGAAGAGCATGCACAGCGGGTCTGGCGGGGATTGAAGAAAAAAACATCGGGCCAGAGTCAGCGTAATTTTTACTATACTTTTCTATCTGAAAATCAAACTGCTTATCAACATCTGTTTAACTATTGCCTCTATGTTTTTCAAACTCGCTACAAGGTCGATGAAAACTATGGGCATGCTGATGTGCTGGCTTTATCGCAATGGGCAAAGCAGGTTGGTCGTGAAAAGCATCGTATGGAAGCCTTTGTACGCTTCAAGAAATGTCAGGACGGTCTGTTTTTAAGTCTGGTTCGGCCTGATTTTAATGTATTGCCGCTGATTGAACGGCATTTTAGGGCACGTTATCAAGATCAACGCTGGCTGATTTATGACGAAAAGCGTAAATATGGCATTTATTATGATTTGCAACAGCTGCATCAAATTGAAATGGATGCTCATCAGGTCGATGCCACATTCGCGAGTGGTTATAGTCAGGCGTTTACTGTAGAACTGGATGAACAGGAATTACTGTATGACCAGCTGTGGAAAGATTATTTCCGCAGTGTCAATATTCAGGTTCGGCAAAATATGAAACTGCATATTCAGTATGTGCCGAAGCGTTACTGGCGTTATATGAATGAAAAATCAATATAGCTGCATATTTCAGGCATACTATTGCAAGATTTAGTGATGAGGACAATTTATAATGAAGCCGTTCGTTTTGGCGACTTTAATTTTAAGCGTAGTACTTTCAGCATGTTCATCTTCCGAACAGCAAAAAATCCAGATTGATCCTCAAAAATATAAGGTGCAGGATGCAGCCAGATTGCAGCAGCGCTTTGAAAGCTTAAATCAACAATTATCTAAAGATTATCAGGCTTTTAAAAAAAGCAACAATATTGCCTTTTCAGACCAGTCGCTACTTGATGTGAATCAATTACAGACTTTAAATCTGCATGCCGTGAGCAGCACTTCCTTAAAACCGGTCAAACAGGCATATTGTCAAATGATGAATGGCTATTTTGCCGAAATGTATCAGTTGGGTCATCAAAATCTGAATATCATTGGACAGGTGAAATTCCCTCATGCGCAGGGTGAAAACTTAAGCAAAAAATTTGCGGATGCAGACCAGTTTTATGATTTTATTTTAAACCATTATACCTCATACCGTCAGGCTCAAGAGATTATGGGTTTTGGCTGTAATTTAAAAGCGGCGCTGCATTAATTAAAAATAGGATAAACAAAAAAGCCCATTCAGTGATGGGCTTTTTATAGGCTGAAATTCGGATTTAACAACCAGTTAATTTTCCAGGTTGTGGTCGTTTGTCCGGGAAGAAAACTGGACGAAGTTTGATGCCAATACTGTTACCCAGTAAGGCAAAGATCAACCATAACCAGCCATGCAAACTCCTTGAAGCAATCCTGCTGAAGTAAGCACCAGATATACAGTCATATGTGAGACGAACACCGTATCCGAGCAGTAATTCTCCAACTAGCGCAGCAATAAAGTATGTAGATATACACTACTGATAGCCATACCCATAATTAAGCTGGTCACGGAAATAATTCCGTCATTTGCTCCTAATACTACAGTACGTAATAATCTACCTGTTCTTTGAACATAATATTTTTCATGAAGATATGAATATGGTATGTGAACATGCTTTGAATCATTATTTCTTGCAACTATCATCGAAGTAATGTGCATAAAAAAGTCAGATTTTTCAATAAAAAAGCTCCTTTTTAAAGGAGCTTTTTTATTTCAACCATTCACATTATTGTTGAGCTTTTTCTCGAACATTCGAAGCACCTTCTTCCACAGCACCGGCAGTTTTTGCAGTAGCTTCTTTCGCTGCATTTTTAATATCTTTTGCTGCGGCTTCAGTTTTAGCAGCAGCTTCATCACTTGCTGCTTCAATTTTAGAGCTGGCTTCATCAGCAGCAGCTTGAGTTTTCGCTTCAGCTTCCTTTGTGGCATCAGAAATATCATGACCTGCTTGATTGGCTGCATTTTCAAGATGTTCGCCAGTAGTTGCACCTGTTTCTGGTGCTTCTTGTTTATTACAACCCACCAGGGCAACGCTAGCAGCAAGACCTAAAGCAATAAGCAATTTATTCATTTTCATTTCCTTCTAATTGTGGCACCCACCTAAATAGGGGTATTTTGAATATAGCTAAAAAAATGCACAAATTATGAGCTAAAATTGTTAATTAAATGTAATTATTTTTTATGAAAAAATGAGGGAAAAAAAAGGCTTATACCACATTGTGATATAAGCCAGATCAAACTATTTATGCTGAATATAGATTACTGTCCCGAACGGATAATGTAATCAAAGGCAGATAGCGATGCCTTGGCACCTTCACCTGTAGCAATGATGATTTGCTTGTACGGTACGGTAGTACAGTCACCGGCAGCAAACACACCCTTCACGTTGGTTTCGTTGCGCTCGTTAATCACGATCTCGCCACGATTGGTCAGTTCAACAGCGGTTTCTTTCAGGAAGTCCGTGTTTGGCAACAAACCGATCTGTACAAAAATTCCCGCCAGTTCAATCGTATGTTCCTCATCCGTTGCACGGTCCTTGTATTTCAGTGCAGTGACCTGTGAACCGTCACCGACTACTTCAGTCGACAGCGCATTCTTGATCACAGTGGTATTTGGCAAGCTGTTAAGCTTGTCTTGTAAGACCTGATCGGCACGCAGTTTGGTATCAAACTCCACCAAAGTTACATGCTCGACAATCCCGGCCAGGTCAATCGCCGCTTCCACACCCGAGTTACCGCCACCGATGACTGCAACGGGTTTGCCTTTAAACAGTGGACCATCACAGTGCGGACAGTATGCTACACCACGGGTTTTATATTCCTGCTCACCCGGAACGTTCATCTCTCTCCAGCGTGCACCGGTCGATAGAATGATGGTTTTGGATTCTAACTTCGCCCCATTTTCCAAAGTGACTTCAACTAGGCCATTCGCCGTTTCATCCGCACCTTTGATGTTGGATACACGTTGCAGGTTCATGATGTCCACACCATACTCACGTACATGTGCTTCCATCTCGGCGGCAAATTTCGGGCCCTGGGTTTTCTGCACGGAAGTGAAGTTTTCAATGTCCATGGTATCCATGACCTGACCGCCCATACGTTCCGCTACGATTCCGGTTTTAATGCCTTTACGCGCGGCATAAATCGCTGCGGTGTTACCAGCAGGACCGCCACCAATCACCAGCACATCAAACGCGTCTTTGGCATTTAACTTTGCTGCATCTTTGGCTGCAGAATTGCTATCCAGTTTGGCAATGATTTCTTCCAGCGTCATACGGCCCTGACCGATGTGGGCGTTGTCCTGGAACACCATTGGTACCGCCATGATCTTGCGCTGTTCCACTTCATCCTGGAAAAATGCACCGTCAATCATGGTGGCCGTAGTGCCCGGGTTATAGATCGCAATTAAGTTTAGGGCTTGTACCACGTCCGGACAGTTATGGCAGCTTAACGATACAAAGACATCGAAGTCCGCTTTAAGGTCAAGACCTTTAATGCTTGCAAGCACTTCATCTGACACTTTTGGGGCATAACCTGACACTTGTAACAAGGCCAGAATCAGGGAAGTAAATTCATGTCCCATCGGCAAGCCGGCAAAGAAGACACGCGGTTCTTCACCTTGTTTTGCCACCCCAAAGCTTGGGGCACGTTTATTTGTACCGTCGAAGCGTGCAGTGACTAAATCAGATAAGGCTGCAACTTCAGTCACCAGTTCTTTAATCTTGTCAGATTTATCTGAACCATCTAGAGTTGCGACCAGTTCAATCGGGCTTTCCAGACGTTCCAAGAGTGTTTTAAGTTGTGCTGAAGTATTTTGGTCTAACATGGCTAATGTCTCCAAGGGAGTAAATGCTGATTTAATAAAGCTATAGTAGGCTAAATATTTAAATAGGTAAAACATTTCATTTTTATAAAAACAATCGGTTTAATGGATTGATGGGTTTTTTACAAAAATACTGTCTTAAGTAAATGCTGATTTAGTGTGAATATTCAAGTATTAAGTTGAAATTAGAGCATTTTTAATAAATTGCTGCATATTTCTGGGTAATTTTGATTATGATGACCCTATGTTTTAACAAGGTTATAAAAATGCAATTCAAAGTCGGGATTTATCAACACTATAAAGGCAAGTTATATCAGGTCTTTCATGTTGCTACGCATAGTGAAACAGCTGAGAAACTGGTGGTATATCAATGTTTGTATGGCGATTATTCAATGTGGGTACGTCCCCTGGAAATGTTTCAGGAAATGGTCACACTCGATAATGGTACAGTTGTTCCACGATTTAAATTAATTCAAGCAACTTCATGAACTAGATTAACGACATCAATAAACGCTAGACTCAACAGAATAACAAGACAGGAATAGCTGTGATGAGCATGAGTGAAATATTCCAGAAGCGAATGCAGGAGTTGCATCAAAGTTTTATTAAATTTGATGCCTTACAAAAAGACCGTATTCAACGTTATCGAAATATAGAACCGGATTCTGCATTATTTTTAGCCATGCAAGTGCGCATCCAACAATCTAAAAATATTTTGGAGATTGGCACTTCAACAGGTTATTCGACTTTATGGCTGGCGAATGCAGCACAGACTTCACAAGGTCATGTCACTACTTTGGAAATTGATCCGGCACGTACCCAGCAAGCTCAGCAATATGCCAATGAACTACAATTGAGTGAAGTGATTGATTTTTGGGTAGGGGATGCACAAAGTTTTCTTGAAAAGGCCGAACAGCAATATGACTTTATTTTGTTAGATGCTGAACGGGATGCCTATATGGATTACTGGCAGTATTTGCCGCATATGCTGCATCCTAAAAATGGCGTCATATTTGTCGACAATGTCATATCACATGCAGCAGAAGTTCAGCAATTTATTGCACTGGTGAAAAGTGATGAACGTTTTATGAGTATGACTTTATCGATTGGCTCAGGTCTGTTGATGCTTTGCTATAAATAAATTTGTATGAATAAAAATATCTGTGAATCAGGGCAGAGCCCTGATCATTCAAGCCATGGAAATGCGAGTAAAATGTAAGTCATATTCTAAATATTTATGTACAAAAGCAGCCTTGTCATGACATCGGAGCATGTTGTTATAAATAAATTCCGGAACTGGATGGTACAGTTCTGCTGAACCATTGTTATAAAAAATTTTAAGATAACGTGATGAAGAACTGTAAGTATAGGAAGTTACAGTAAGTATTGATCCCATAAGCACTCCTTTTTTATATTATGTTTCACAGATTTTGTCTGTCATTTGACGTGAAGCTATAGAGGTTATGCGCTGTAGAGCAGCCTTGTAAAACATTCGTCACAAACCTGTATAAGACTTACATTACAATAAAAAGTGACAAAATATAATAGAAATAAATATATTAAATTGATGAATTATAGATAGATATATTTTGTATTGAAGAATAGGGCTGTACGCTATTCAGCTTTTTATTGTTGAAGTAAAAAATATAAATTCTGTTATGTTGACAATTATAGGAAATACTAAAGATATTTGAAAACAGTGTTTTATTCAAAATGTATAAAACCACGCAAAAGAGCGTGGTTTTTTACATCAGTTCAATCTAAATAGAGATTAGATTTTACCTACTAGGTCGATTGAAGGAGCTAGAGTAGCGTCGCCTTCTTTCCATTTAGCTGGGCAAACTTCACCTGGGTGAGCATGAACGTATTGAGCTGCTTTAACTTTACGAAGAAGTTCTTGAGCATCACGGCCAACACCACCAGCGTTGATTTCAACGATTTGGATTTTGCCTTCAGGATCGATAACGAAAGTACCACGGTCAGCAAGACCAGCAGCTTCGATTAATACGTCAAAGTTTTTAGCTAGAGTCCAAGTTGGATCACCAACCATTACATATTCAATTTTTTTGATTTCTTCTGAAGAATCATGCCAAGCTTTGTGCGTGAAGTGAGTGTCAGTAGAAACTGAATAGATTTCAACGCCTAATTTTTTGAATTCAGCGTAGTTATCAGCAAGGTCACCTAATTCAGTTGGGCAAACGAAAGTAAAGTCAGCTGGGTAGAAGAATACAACAGACCATTTGCCTTTAAGATCAGCTTCAGTCACTTCAATAAATTGACCGTTTTGGAATGCAGTTGCTTTAAATGGTTTAACTTCAGTATTAATTAAGCTCATCATTGTCTCCATGATTGAGGTTTGTATTTGATTTCCAAAAGGATAGCGAATTTTTTCTTATTGCTGAAACAGTATTTTTACATTATTGAAATCGGAAAAACCGAATTAACTAATATAAAGTCTACAATTCCACCAAATCTGATTCTTTATCTATTTAATCATTTAAAGATGATTATTAAATGACAAATATGCAGTTTTTCAGCTTGTCTAAGAACATGAAGGCTTGAGACTTAAAATTCAAGGGTAAATTTTTTTAAATTAAATTTATTTTTGACGCTCGAATCATTTTTAGGCTGAGTAATGGTGATCAGAAGATGTGTGTGAACATCATTAAAGATGGTGAATAGTGTAACTCTTGTTATACGTGGCGGATTTTAGCGTGGTTGATGATCTATTTTCCATGCTTTTGAATATTCTTTACCTCAAACGCCATGAATAAATATTTGCCTGTCTTTCTCTCTGCGGCGTTACAGCGTAAAATATTCAGTTCAATTTTTTGTTTTGGGATAAATTATCTGTGTTAAGTCATTTAAATGTAGATCAATGGGTCATGGCACGTGACCGTCATCGTTTAAATCGACTACGCAAAGGTAAAGATGCCAACGAGAAACAGTATCAAGAATTATTAGAAAAATCGAATCATAAAGTGCGTGAGCGCCTGTCCCGTGTTCCGAACATCAAACTCAATCAAGACCTGCCTGTTACCCAATATAAAGATAAGTTGATTGAAGCGATTCAACAACACCAGGTGATTATTGTGGCAGGGGAAACTGGTTCAGGTAAAACCACGCAATTACCACAAATTGCCATGCTGGCCGGTCGCGGTTTAACCGGAATGATTGGTCATACCCAACCGCGTCGATTGGCTGCGCGTAGTGTATCGCAGCGTATTGCCGAAGAGGTGGGTGAGAAGCTGGGTGAATCCATCGGTTTTAAAATCCGTTTTAACGAACAGGGTTCGCAAGACTCGATAGTTCGTTTGATGACGGACGGTATTTTACTGGCTGAACTAGCCAATGACCGTTATTTGACCAAATATGACACCATTATTATTGATGAAGCGCATGAACGTTCATTGAACATCGACTTCATCATGGGCTATTTAAAACAGCTTCTACCACGCCGCAAAGATTTAAAAGTCATCATTACTTCTGCAACCTTAGATGTAAACCGTTTTAGTAACTACTTTAACGGTGCACCTGTTTTTGAAGTGGAAGGGCGCAGTTATCCGGTAGAAGTGCGTTATCGTCCAATTTCAGAAATGAGTATTGGCGGTAGTGATGACGACGAGTTTGATGACTTTGAAGAAAACTTGCCGCGTGCAGTGGTACAAGCGGTAGAAGAATGTTTTGCCGATGCACAGCAAAAAGGCCATCCTGAACATGCCGATATTCTGATTTTTGCCAGTACCGAACAGGAAATTCGTGAATTGCAGGAAACCTTGCAAAAGCATAGTCCACGGCATACTGAAATTTTGCCTTTATATGCGCGTTTAGCCATAGCTGAACAGCAAAAGATTTTCAATCCTGGCGGTGGTGGACGACGCATTATTATTGCCACCAACGTGGCTGAAACAGCTTTAACCGTACCCAATATCCGTTATGTAATCGACAGCGGTTTTGCCCGTATTTCACGCTATAGCTACCGTTCACGGGTGCAGCGCTTACCGATTGAGGCAGTATCACAGGCGGCTGCCAACCAGCGTAAAGGCCGCTGTGGCCGTATTGCGCCTGGTGTTTGTATCCGGCTGTATAGTGAGGAAGATTTCCAGAGCCGTCCTGAATTTACCGAACCAGAGATTAAACGAACTAACCTGGCATCGGTTATTTTACAGATGCAGAGTTTAAATCTGGGTGATCTGGAAAGTTTTGACTTTATTGAGCCACCAGATCATCGCTTGGTTAATGATGGCCGTAAGTTGTTGATTGAACTGGGTGCTTTAAACGAGAAGAAATCAGAACTGACAAAAATCGGTCAGCAAATGGCAAAAATGCCAATCGACCCGCGTCTGGCACGGATGATTTTAGGCGGTGCGCATTTTGGTGTGCTGAATGAAGTCCTGATTATTGTCGCAGCTTTGGCCGTGCAGGATCCGCGTGAACGTCCGGCCGATAAACAGATGCAAGCCGACCAGAAGCATGCCTTGTTTAAAGAAGGTGACTCTGACTTTTTGTTCTACATCAAGTTATGGGAAACCTTGCAAGCTAACCGTGCCTCGATGAATGAGAACAAGCGTCGTAATTTTGCACGGCAGCATTTTTTAAGCTGGTTACGTTTACGCGAATGGAAGAAAACCCATGAACAGTTGACGGAATTGGCGCAAGGCTTAAAGCTTTCCTTTAATGATAAAAAAGCCAGTTATGAAAACTTGCACCGTGCCTTATTGACCGGTTTGCTTTCGTTTATTGCCAATAAGACCGATGAACGCAATATGTTTATGGCCGTTCGTCAGCAAAAAGCCCGTATTTTCCCGGCATCGACTTTGCATAAAACCAATACGCCGTGGGTAATGGCCTTTGAGATGGTGGAAACCTCTCAGGTATATTTGCGTACCTTGGCGAAGATCGAACCGGAATGGATTCTGCTGGCTGCGCGTGACTTACTGAAACATCACTATTTTGAGCCACATTGGTCGAAGAAAGCCGGTATCGTTAATTGTTATGATCAGATTTCCTTGTTTGGTTTAATTATCGAACCGAAACGTTTGATGAATTATGAAAAGGTTGATCAGGCGGCAGCGCATGAAATCTTCCTGCGCGATGCTTTAACCACAGGCAATTTGGGTATCACCCCGCCATTCTTAAAGAATAATCTGCTCAAGCTGGAAGAAGTGGAACGGGTAGAAGATAAGCTGCGTCGTCGTGATCTGGTGGTGGATGAAGAAACCATCTATCAGTTTTATGCCGAGAAAGTACCGCCAGAAGTGGCGAGCCGTCGAAGTTTTGAAGACTGGCGTGCGACAGTTGAGCCGCAAAATCCGCGCTATTTATTTGTCGAAGATGATGCGCTGTGGATAAATGACCGTCCGACCACGCAGCAATTTCCGGATTATTTGCATAATGACGCTTTGCGTCTGGCAACGAGCTACCGTTTTGATCCAAGCCATGATGAAGATGGAGCGACGGTTAAAATCCCGCTACAGGCCTTGCCACAGGTCGATGAAGGTATCTGGTCATGGGGCATCCCAGGCTGGCGTGAGGACTTGATTGAAGCCTTATTGAAATCCTTGCCTAAAGACAAGCGTCGCAATCTGGTGCCGATTCCGGATACTGCACGCAAACTGATGAAAATCATTGATGCAGTTCATTTACGTGAGCATATCTTCAAGTTTTTGGCTTTCCAGTTGCGTGGCGAACAAATTAGCGAAAAAGACTTTTCCTTTGAACGGATCGAGCAGTATTTGCTGCCGTTGATTAAAGTGATTGATGAAAAAGGTCGGGTGATTGAAAAAGGTCGTGATCTGCCAGAACTGAAAGCACGTTGCCGTACCGAAACACATAGTCCGGTCAAGCAGCTCAAAGGCGAATTTAAAGTTTTCCCTGAAAATTTTACTTTTGAAGCTTCACAAAAAGTGACCGGTGTTGTGGTAAAGCAATATCAGGCGCTGGTACCGACCAAAGCATTTGCAGAACTAGATGCCAAAGATGAATCTGGTGTGGTGATTCAAACCTTTAATGACCAGGCGGAAGCGATTAAACAGCATCGGGAAGGGGTCATTCGTCTGGTGTATATGCAGCTCGGCGATCTGGTACGTCAGCTGAAAAAACAGATTTCCAAACCGCTGGCTTTGGCTTATTCGCCTCTGGGCGATAAGGCCCAACTGGAGCAGATGTTGGTTTATGCCACCCTTCAGATGGCAATAAATGAGCTTCCTGTCAATACTGAAGAGTTTCAAAACTTGCTTTTAAATGTAAAAAAATCTTTCCTAACGCATGGTCAAGTGGCATTATCTATACTGAGCGATATTTATATTCAATGGCAGGATATTCGTCGAAAATTGTTGGTTTTAGACGATTCTATCTTTGGAAAAAATATTGATGATCTTGAAGATCAGCTTGATTTAATGAGTCTTTCCAACTGTGTGTATGTCAAATCTTTTGATATATGGCAGGAATTTCCACGCTATTTAAAGGCCTTGGTCTTGCGTCTAGAACGCTTGCCAAATAACCTGCAAAGGGATAATTCTGCCATTGAGCAAGTTGACCCATGGATGGAAAAATTGTTTAAGTTTAAAAATGACGCTCGCCTGAAAGATCTGTACTTTATGGTCGAAGAATTTCGTATTTCCCTGTTCTCACAACCAATGAAAACAAAAATGCCGGTTTCTCCAACCCGCCTGCAAAAAGTATGGCATCAATTGGGCATTAATTAACAGAGCGCAAAATTAACGGGAGTTTTACATGGGCATTCGTATTACCGGTACCGGTCTTTATCATCCAGAAGAATCCATTAGCAATGATGAATTGGTTGCAAGTTTAAATGCTTATGTGGAACAGTTTAACCACGACAACGCGGACAAAATTGCAGCGGGTGAGATTGAAGCGCGTCGCGGTTCAGATGCAGAATTTATCGAAAAAGCATCCGGTGTTAAAAGTCGCTATGTTGCTGAAAAGTCAGGTATCCTTGATCCGAAGCGTCTATATCCGCGTTTACGTGAACGTAGCAATGATGAACTTTCCATTCAAGCCGAATGGGGTGTGATTGCTGCTAAACAGGCGATGGAAAATGCAGGGGTTACAGCTGAAGATATCGACGTTGTGATTCTTTCATGTTCAAACATCCAGCGTGCTTATCCTGCTGTTTCAATTGAAATTCAAACCGCTTTGGGCATTCAAGGCTATGCCTATGACATGAACGTTGCCTGTTCTGCTGCAACCTTTGGTTTAAAACAGGCTGCGGATGCAATCAGAAGCGGTGCACGTCGTGTCTTATTGGTCAATGTAGAAATTACCTCTGGTCATACCGATTTCCGTTCACGTGACTGCCACTTTATTTTTGGTGATGTGGCGACAGCATCGATTATTGAAGATACGACTACTAAAACCGGTTTTGATATTTTAGATACGCATTTGTTTACGCAATTTTCTAACAATATCCGTAACAACTTCGGTTATTTAAATCGTAGTGAAGATGCAGTGGTGGATGACAAGCTGTTCCGTCAGGACGGTCGTAAAGTGTTTAAAGAAGTGTGCCCGCTGGTTGCAAAAATCATTACCAAACAGCTGGAGAAAAATAACATTGCACCAAGCAATGTGAAACGTTTCTGGTTACACCAAGCCAATGCCAGCATGAATGACTTGATCTTGAAATATGTAGTCGGTAAAGATGCTGACCGTGCGCTAGTACCTATTATTCTGGATGAATTTGCCAATACCTCTTCTGCAGGTGTGATCATTGCATTACACCGTACTGCACATGAAGTGAATGATGGTGAATATGGTCTGCTTTGTTCATTCGGTGCGGGTTATTCTGTTGGCTCGGTTCTGGTGCAAAAACACGTTGTAGCATAAGGAATCATCTATTGCAGGTTAAGCATGATGCCAGATGGATTAAATGCCTCAGTGCGTTGTCCAAACTGTATTTCACCCCAACCTTTTTAGGGGCTGAACAGATTGATGCTGCCAAACCTGCAATGTATGTCGGGAATCACACCCTATATGGGATATTTGATTCCCCGATTCTGATTGATTATTTATATAATCATCATCAAGTGGCTGTGGTCAGTGTTGCTGATCATGGCCATTTTTATTTGCCTGGCTGGCGTACCCTGTTTAAGAAATTCGGTGCTGTCGATGGTGAAAAAGCCTATATTCGTGCAGCGATGCAGCAAGGTTATTCGATTCTGGTCTTTCCCGGAGGCGGGCGGGAAGTTTTAAAAAGAAAGGGCGAAGCTTATCAACTGATCTGGAAACAGCGTTATGGTTTTCTAAAACTCGCGCAAGAATTTAACTATGATATTGTCCCTTTTGCGGCTTTAGGCGGCGATGAAGTTTTTGAGCTGGGATTCGATGCCAATCGGATTATTGAAAGCGCGTGGTTTCAAAAATTGTTAAAGTTGCCGCAACTGGATAAATTGTTGCGTCATGGTGATGTCATTCCATCCTTGCCTAAAAGTATCATTCCGAAGCGTCTGCCTTTTTATTTTCAATTTATGCCGCGACAAAGCTTGATGCATATCAAAAATACGGAACAATTAAAAGATTTTCGTGATCAGATTCAGCAGCAAATTTATGCAGGTTTAGACGATTTAAAACGACAACGTGACCACAGAAAAGTTTGACTAGGTTTGGCCTGTATTTCATTTCCACAAGTATAAATGGATGAAGCAGTGATTGGGTTTTAGCAATTGATCAGGCAAATTTGCTTAAATTTTGAACTCAGCATACAGTATCTTTACTAGATTACTATATGATTAACATGATTAAATTCATCTTAGGATGATTATTCAATTTGAGGCGAGTATGGAACAGGATCGTTTAGTACCGCAATATCAAGGGATTGCGAAACAGTTACTCAGAATTTCTAAAAGTCTAAATGACATTCTTCAACATCAGCTCAATATTGTCGGTGGGCTGAATGCACAAAATATGTTTCGTATTGATCAGGAATGGCATACGGTACAAGTGGCCAATGGTCTGTTTCAGTTACAATTTTATGCCCCTGACTCTGCGCAGAAAAGCATTTTGCATGGTGATTTTACTTATCTTGGACAAAAAGCTGAACTACTGGAAGAGTTTATCCTTCATGATCTGTACTTTCTCACCAATGATTTAAAGCCGCAACATTCTTTGTATCTGCGTCAAAAAGCCCAGCAGCTGCGACAGCTCTTGCTTGATCAGCTGTATCTGTGGGTGCATGGTGCGGAACGGGTGCGAGCCTATCTGAAAAATCTTTCATTGCTTGAAGCTGAAATTATTGATCAGCTGATGATTAAAGCCAATATCTATTCTTTTGCTGTTTTGACAGATTATGTGATGAATAAAACCGCATTGCCTGAAACGCTCATCCAGTTTTTACAAGAGATGTGTTCTATTCAAAAGGTGTATGGAGATGAATTTTTACCCTTGCAGCCTTTAATGGAAGCGCTGGATGAGTTTTGTTTTAGCGCTGCGCAGTTTTTACCTGTGGCCATGTACCGCATTATGGCACTTTCATTTGAAGAGCGTTTTAACTTGCATGAGTTAATGGAACATCAGGATGATATCCATTTGCTCTATCGGCATGCCCAGGAACAACCTGCCTTGCTTGGCTTTGTGCGTTTAATGCGGCGTGAACTCTGGCAGCGTGATAATTTACTCTCAAAACATAATTTTCTGCATGGCTCGACTGTGGTCTGGCAAAAGAAAGTTGCAAAATTGCCGTTATTTGATTATCCGCGAGTGGTAAACTGGCTGTTTAAACAGTCTGCCGAGGTTCTGGACTGGCTGAGCCGTAATATTCAGCACAGCAGTGTCCGGGTAGCAGTCACGGCATTCAGTTTTATCGATAGCAGTCAGGTTCACCCCCAGGTCATTCTGGCAACTTTACAGTACTTTCAGCATTGTTCAGCACGCATGTTTATTCATAGCTGTCATTATTTTGCCCTGCAGGAAGCCTGGTTTGAGCATGAATATAATCAGAGTATGATGCTTAAAGGACAGAGCCAGTCTCTGGAAGACCATCGCATTGCTATCAGTCCTTCCATTTTGTATCTGGATGAATGGATGGACTTAATGCGCAATGTCACACAAGGCAATGAGCAAACAGTCAAGAAAATCTATTTGCGTTTAAGTCGGGTGATGCAGGCCTATATGTTGTATCTGCACAAAATAACCCGAGGTTTCGGCAATGATTTAATGGCATATATCCGACCGGAAACCCATCAAAATCGCGAATTTTATAGCGTATTGCAGCACTACAAAATGCGTCAGGATGAGTTCCGGCAGATTTTTTATCTGCGTGGTCGAAATATCCGGGTGTCGGTGTTCGACTCCTATGTGCGAGATTATCTGGTTGAGTTTTTTAAGGATAATCAGCCTGTAGCGAAAAATACCAGCTGGATCGGGTTTTATCATCAGGCCACGGATTGGCATAATCACATCCAGAAGCGGGAAATTATCAGCCAGCTCAGGAAAAATTATGCGGTGTCGGTCTGGCAAGCTGTGATGCCGGAAAAATTCATGCACTTTTCCAGCTGGAGCTTTGAAGAATTGACAGATCTGGACCGTCTTATTGAAGAGTCGCAGAGATGTCAGAATTGTCTGGCGGCAAGCTATGCACAGCGCATTATGGAAAGAGAGTATGTGGCTTTTCATATGGTTTCACAAACCGGCAAGCTGCATATGACCTTAGGCTGCTACCTGCGAGAAGGTCAGCTGATCTATGACCAGCTGGAATATCCGCATAATAGAAAAACCGAATATCTTTTTGTCAATATTGCGTTGCAATTTATCTCCTGGTTAAACCAGCAGTTTGCGCCGTTTAAGTGACAGTGGCTGTCGCTAAACTTTTTTCTGGGCTTAACTTTTAGGGAAAAAATCGGTAGGCTATAGCCGTTAATTTACGGTTATAGGTCTTATGAAACAAGAAACTGCACTCAAGCTTTTGAAAGCGGGCGAAAATGTCTTTTTAACAGGTTCGGCAGGTGCAGGGAAAACCTATACACTCAATCAGTACATCAATTATTTAAAAGCCCGTAAGGTGCCTGTGGCGATTACGGCATCAACCGGGATTGCTGCAACGCATATGAATGGCATGACCATTCATACCTGGGCGGGAATCGGCATCAAGGATTTTTTATCCGATGCTGACCTGAAAAACATGAAAGAGCGCAAGTACCTTAAAGAGCATTTAGAAAATGCCCAGGTACTGATTATTGATGAAATTTCCATGCTGCATGCCAAGCAGCTGAATCTGGTCAATCAGGTTTTAAAATATTTTAAAGAAAGTGATGAAGCCTTTGGCGGGATTCAGGTCATCGTTGCTGGCGATTTTTTCCAGTTGCCACCGGTAGGTAAAAATGAAGAACGTAACCGGGATAAATTCTGCTTTATGTCGGATGCGTGGGTGGAAGCCAAATTTCGCGTTTGTTATCTGACCGAGCAGCACCGACAAGGTAATGACTATTTAAATGATATTTTAAATGCCATTCGCAACCAGAGTATAAGTGTCGAACATCTTCAGGCTTTGGAGCAGACCCGCCAGCAGAACGTGGGAGAAACCTTTACCCGTTTATATACCCACAATATGGATGTGGATAGCATCAACTTTAAGCATCTGAATGCTATTGATGCCGAAAGCAAGCAGTTTGACGCCATCTGTGATGGCAATGACAAGCTGATTGAAACCCTAAAATCTTCGGTTCGTGCGCCTGAAAACCTGACTTTAAAGAAAAATGCCAAGGTCATGTTTGTCAAAAACAACTTTGATATGGGCTATATTAACGGCAGTCTGGGCGAGGTCATTGGCTTTGAAGAAGATGATGAATATGGCATTTTGCCAAAAGTAAAATTAACCGACGGTACGGTACTGCTGGTGGAACCTGAAACCTGGTCAGTCGATAATGATGCAGGTAAAACTATTGCCAGTTTTCAGCAGATTCCATTACGTCTGGCTTGGGCCATTACTATTCATAAGTCGCAAGGCATGACGCTGGAAGCGGCCGAGATTAATCTGGCGCATACCTTTGAGAAAGGTCAGGGTTATGTGGCGTTGTCGCGTTTAAAAGCATTAAGTGGCTTAAAGCTGCTGGGTATGAATGAACAGGCTTTGGAGTTGGACAGTTTGGCCATTAAGGCCGATCGACGTTTTCAGGAACTGTCTGAAGAAGCGGAAAATCACTTCCAACTGATTGATTTAACACCGCAGCATAAAGCTTTTATTCGTCACTGTGGTGGTACCTTGAATGAAGCTGAAATTCAGCGTAATGAAAAGAAAATAGCGAAAAGTGGTGGCAAAACCAATTATGCGACAGCCACACTGGATGAAACTCGTGAATTGTTTGAAGAAGGTTATGAAATTCAGGATATTGCCGTTGAGCGTGGCTTGACTCCTGCGACCATTATCAATCATTTGGCGAAATTACATAAAGAGCAGGGCTTGGACATTTCCGTGGCTCATCCGGGGGATGAAGTGGTGGAACAGGTGCGTAAAATTTATAAACGCTTGATGAAACGTCAAAGTCCTGAAAACTTTAGTGAGGATGGTGCAATTAAGCTGCGTCCGATTGTAGAAGCGACCAGTCCACGTATGGGCTATGACCAAGTACGTTTAGCTTTGCTTTTTGTTGAATAAATTGAAATAAAATAAAATGAATGCGTGATGAGGGCTTCTTGGCTTGTCACGCATTACATCTTTTCCAACTTGGGTTAAACTACAGCCTTTAAATTACAACATGTACGGCTATGGCATTTAGCACGTGGTATACACTAAGAAGATTCGTTTATAACAATTTACATAATGAAGACTACGAAACCAGGTTTAGTCGGACGATCAACTATTTTTTAATTTTATTGATCCTGGGTAATGCGGCAGCCATATTATTGGAGTCGGTAAATGATGTGTATCAATCCTATGCGGCATTTTTCGATTTTTTCGAATATTTTTCTATCTTCATTTTTTCGCTTGAATATTTACTCCGTTTTTGGTCAGTTGCCGAAGAAAATCCATTTTACAGTGCCTGGAAGAATCGCCTGAACTGGGTCAAAAGTGGTGCAGCAATCATTGATTTATTTGCCATCTTGCCAGCTTATATTAATTTCTGGGTGCCGATTGATTTACGCTTCCTGAGAATTTTACGGCTCATGCGACTGTTAAAGTTGACACGCTATTTTGTCTCCCTGCAAATTCTATTGCGCGTGATTGAACGTGAAAAAGGGTCTTTTCAGGCGGTTCTCTTTATTTTAAGCATCATGATTGTGATGGCTGCCGCCTGTATTTACGTGGTCGAAAGTAAAGCTCAACCTGAGGTGTTTACTTCAATTCCAGCATCGATGTGGTGGGCGGTAGTGACCTTGACCACTGTGGGTTATGGAGATGTAACACCGATTACTCCTTTGGGGCGTTTTTTGGGCGCAATTATTACCATTTTAGGCGTGGGGCTGGCCGCTTTACCGGCAGGTATCTTGGCAACCGGCCTGACCTATGAACTCGAACAGCGTAAGCAGAATCTGGAATTGAAATTTAGAGAGTTATTGCAAAGTTCTGAAATTGATCTATTCAATGATCAGGAAAAAATAGAAAGTATGCGTAAAGAGGTGGGACTCACTTCAGAGCAAACGCGCAATATTATTTTCCAGTTGCTGCGCGAGCAACGAGAAGAAGCATTGAAGCAAGAACGCGAGCAATATGCCTATTGCCCACATTGCGGAAAAAAATTGCCAGATTAAGCTGATATTTAGGTTCTGTTGACATTTCATACATGGCTTGCATTGCAAAAAATCATCACTTTGAGTTAGAAAAATAATTTGTTATGTTATTTGTGAAGAACAATAATCTGTATCAGTTTTAAAGTTGAAAAAACAGGATGATTTTTTCATTAACTTAAAATAAAAATTAAAAGGAAAATAAATGAAACAGTATCAGCGAGCGGCTTTGGCTTTGGTGGTGGCCAAGCTGGAATTCGGCAATCATAAGTCAAATATTTATGATTACAATGAAAGTGCCTATTCTCAAATCAGCGGCAACGTCAATGCGGGCGAGGCAAAACTTTATGATTATCACCGATCAGCTGTTTTTGAGGGACGAAACACCGGCCGTGAGTTTAACCTGTATGATTATGGTCATAGCGAATTTATCAGTTTAAAAAAGAAAGGCATAAAAAAATACGAAGGCTATCATTATGGCAACTCAAGTTACTACGAAATTACCATTTCTGGCTCGACCATAACGCTGTATGATTTTAGTACAGGACAATATTATAATTTTAGTTAGTTCATCCTGAATTGGATGCTAAAAATAGCTCCGATAAAGGAGCTATTTTTATTGTGCAATCTGGATTATGCAGCTTGCAGCTCTTTACGTACTTCTTTGGCCATTTTCACTAGCGTTGCCAGTGCTATTTTCGTCTCAGCCCAACCACGTGTTTTTAAGCCGCAGTCCGGATTGACCCATAAACGTTCAGCAGGAATGGTTTTTAATGCACCATCAATCACGGTACGCATGTTGTCACTGGTAGGGGTACGTGGACTGTGAATGTCATACACACCTGGACCAACTGCATTGGGATAACCTTGCTCGTGGAACACGTCTAACAGCTGTAAACCTGAACGGGAAGTTTCAATCGTGATGACATCTGCATCCATCGCTGTGATTTGTGGCAGGCAGTCTTTAAAGTCTGAATAACACATGTGGGTATGAATTTGCGTATCCATACGTGCGCTGCTTGAACAGTGTTTGAACGATTTTACCGCCCAATCCCAGTATTCAGCCTGATCGGCTTTACGCAGGGGTAAACCTTCACGGAATGCCGCTTCATCAATCTGGATAATTTCGACACCAGCATCTTGCAGATCAGAGACTTCCTGACGGATTGCTTCAGCCAGCTGTAAACATACTTCACGACGAGTCCGATGCGCAGGAGGGAATGACCAGTTTAGAATAGTAACCGGGCCGGTCAACATGCCTTTGACAATCTTGTCAGATAAGGTATTGGCATACTCAATCCATTTCACTGTCATTGCATTTGGACGAGTGATATCCCCCACGATGATTGGCGGGCGAACACAGCGACTACCGTAAGACTGAACCCAACCAAACTTGGATAACCAGAAGCCGTCCAGCAGACCTGCAAAGTATTCAACCATGTCGGTACGTTCGGCTTCACCATGTACCAGAACATCTAGACCAAGTTCTTCTTGCTGTTGAATCGCATATGCGATTTCTTTTTTCATTGCTGCTTCATAGGCATCGTTGGTCAAATTTCCGTTATTCCAGGCTGCACGTGCTGCACGAATTTCAGCAGTTTGTGGGAATGAACCGATGGTCGTGGTCGGGATCAAAGGCAACTTCAGTTTTTCTTGTTGGGCCTTGAAACGAATTTCAAACGGTGCTTGGCGAGATTGGGCCACTAAATCAAATGGTGCATCCACAGCTTTAGAAAGTTTTCCATTTGCATAAATGTGACCGTTTGCTAAGGCGACAAGCTCCTCTAGTTTTTGGCGGGCAAAAGCAAGTTTGCCATCTACTTCAGCAGGAATAGTTTCAGAACGCAGATCAACCGGCACGTGCAGCAATGAACAGCCCGTAGCAAGCCATAAACGCTCACCTAAAGATTTTTGTGCTGTTTGAACAATATCATTCAGGGCCACTAGGTCACTTGCCCAAACACTACGACCGTTGATTAAGCCCAAAGACAAGATTTTGTGTGTGGGTAATTGGTCAATGACTTTTTTCCAGAAAAACTCACCCACTTTTTCACGGGTAATGTCAATGTGTAAGCCTGCAACTGGGAGATTGACAGCAAGATTTAAATTGGCACCTAGAGTTTCAAAATAACTTGCCACAATCAATTTTAAACCATCATGACGTTGTAACAGATAATAAACCTGTTCAAATGCAGCTTGCCATTCTGGTGCAAGATCAAGTACTAAAGCCGGTTCATCGACCTGTACATATTCTACGCCGCGTGCTTTGAGTTCATCGAATAATGCTGCATAAATTGGCAGCAATGCATCTACAAATTTTAAATTTGTCTGATCTGCGCTTATGTCAGCATGATCATTTCCACATTCACAGGCATGTTTTTCTGCTTCTGCTGTATTTGCATCGACAATACGGGATAAATACAGAAAGCTGACTAAACCAGGGAGTACCACTTTAAGTGGTTGATTCAATGCCTTGGCGCGATCGACTTGCGCCAGTAAATCAGAAAAATCAGCTTTAAACTGTTGTGCTGAATTTAATTCAGGTACTAAGTAGTGGTAGTTGGTGTCAAACCATTTGGTCATTTCTAGTGCAGCAACATCGGTGCAGTGGGGTGCACGACCCCGTGCCAAATAGAACTGTTGATCAACTTGATTTAGCTTTTCAGCTTCTTTAAAGCGGGCTGGAATTACTCCTAAACGCACGGCATGGGTTAAAATACTGTCATAAAATACAAAGTCACCCACAGTCACCAAAGATAAGCCGGCATCTATTTGTGCTTGCCAGTTACTTGCTTCTAGCGCTTGGGCTTTTGCTAAAAATTCTGCTTGAGTTATTTCACCTTTCCAATAGCTTTCTTCTGCAAATTTAAGTTCACGTTTTGCACCAATGCGTGGGTAGCCCAAAATATGTGTAGTTAAAGTCATGATATTTCCAGGGAGATAGATGATCTCATTTTGTTGCAACTATCATGAACAAAAATAAAGATGAATCAAACTCATTATTTTCATGTTAAAATTATTTTTATTCATTATGTGATTTTTTGCTTTTGGGCTTCACGTACAAGGCCTCAAAAATTATGCTCTGTTGGAATGACTATTAATATGTTAGAAATTCGCCATTTAAAAACACTGACTGCTCTGCGTGAACATGGTTCACTGGTGGCTGCTGCCAATGACTTGTGTTTAACACCATCGGCTATTTCACATCAGTTAAAAGAACTCGATCACTGGTATGGGGTAGAGGTGGTCAATCGCCGTAGCCGACCGGTCACTTTTTCCAATGTGGGGCAGCGTTTGCTCAAATTGGCAGATGATGTACTGCCACAAATTCAGATTACCCAGACAGATATTACCCGTATTGTGCATGGCCAGACTGGGCGTATTATTTTCTCCTCTGAATGTCATAGCTGTTTTGACTGGTTAATGCCACTGCTCAACCAGTATCGCCACTTATATCCAGATGTAGATCTGGATTTTGCTTCCGGCTTTGAAGCCAATCCACATGAACTGCTGCAAAATGCCGAATTTGACCTGTTAATTACGGCAGATCCGATTGCCTTAAAAGGCATCGAATATTTTCCGATTTTTGAATATGAATCACGTCTGGTCTTGTCGAACACTCATCCACTGGTTCGTGCAGAACGTATTACCGTGCAGGAATTGGCAGAGGAAACTCTGATTACTTATCCGGTAGATAAGCACCGTCTGGATATCATGGCGAAACTGTTTATTCCTGCCAATATTCAACCCAAACAGATCCGGACCACGGATTTAACCCAAATGCTGATTCAACTGGTGGCCAGTGGGCGAGGTATTGCTGCACTTCCAGACTGGGTGGTGAATGAATATGAACAAAAGGGATGGGTGACTTCGCGCCGTTTGGATTGCGTTTCTGCGAGTGGTTTGCGCCGGACCTTGTATGCGGGTTATCGAACTGAAGAAAAAGAAAAAAGCTATTTTGAGGGTTTCCTGAAACAACTGGAAAAATTCTCGCAAAAGCGTAATCCGTATTATTCTGCTTAAAAAATCGTGCTTGAATCCTATATAGAATCAAAGCCTTATAGGGAATTTTTTCATGATCCGAGTCAATGCTAGATTGATTGTTGCAAGCTCTTAGCTTATTCAAATCAACGATAAATAATCGTTTTTATTCTTGCTAGTCTAACGCTGGAATTGCCGAAGGAGAAGGTTGTGAGTGCCGTGCGTTGGCTCAGCAAAGATTTATGGATTATTGCAGCAGGATTTGTCGCTGCCATGCATGTAGGCAAGTTGCCACCCGCGGTTCCTGTACTCCAAGCCGAGTTAGGCATCAGCTTGGTACAAGCCAGTTTTTTATTATCTCTGGTACAGGTTGCCGGTATGTGCATGGCACTCGTGCTGGGTAGTTATACCGCTAAAATTGGCTTAAAACGCTGTGTACTATTGGGCTTGAGTTTACTCGCATTCGCCAGTTTTACTGGTGGTTTTGTGCAGGAATTCCCGGCATTGCTGGCACTGCGTGTGGTTGAAGGTTTCGGATTTTTACTGATTACCTTAAGTGGTCCTGCTTTTATCCGCCAACTGGTTCCGCTCGAGCAGTTACAAGCCAAGATGGGGCTATGGAGCGCCTATATGGGAGGCGGAATGGGAATAGGCTTGCTGTGTACGCCATTCCTGATCAATAGTATGGGCTGGCAAGGGGTTTGGATATGTTTCGGGATATTATCACTGGCTTTGGCAGCTGTGATTTACAGGGTTATTCCCGCAGTGCAGACCCATACCCAGTTGGTTGCAGTATTTGATTTAATTAAACTGACTTTAAAACATCCTCCAGCCTGGATTCTGGCCGCTATTTTTGGTGTATATGCCGGACAATGGTTGAGTCTGGTGGGATTTTTGCCCAGCATTTATCAGCAATATCAAATTCCTTTAGCCGTGGCAGGAGCCTTAACGGCAATCGTGGCGATTGCCAATGCTGTTGGCACCTTTGTGTGTGGTTTAATGTTACAGCGTGGTTTGCGGCCTCAAACTTTAGTCCAAACCGGTTTTGCCACCTTAATGGTCTGTGCCCTGAGTTTTTATCTGTTACGCGAATTTTTGCCCTTTATTCTGCAATTTATATTGGTTTTGAGCTTTTCATTATTTGGCGGTTTGGTCGCAGTGGTCGTGTTTTCTCAAGTATTAAATTTTTCCGCAAAGCCGATTGCCATTACCACTACAATAGGATTAGTCTTGCAATTTTCCGCCACATCTCAATTTCTGTTGCCGCCTTTGATTGCCTCAATTGTACTGGCCACAGGTGGATGGTTTTGGGTGGGAATTTTAATGGCAAGCCTATCCCTGATTGGCATGCTTTTAACCAGAATTTTATTTCGAAAAGCTGCATAAAGTGTGCAGATCAAGCCTGTCAATCATCCGTTGTCAGGCTTAAGAATAAAAAATCAAGAATGACCAATAAACAGGGTTAATATCCCTGCTGCAATTAAAGGGCCGACAGGAACGCCGCGCAATACTGCCACACCTGCAACCGTACCAATCAGCAAGCCTGCAACCACGTCAGGCTGATTGCTCATCAGTTTGACTCCGCGTCCACCTAGCCATGCGACCAGTACGCCAATGGCGATGGCAAGTAAGGATTTAAAACTCAAGAAGGATTTTAAAATGGCATCGCCGGGAATTTTGCCACTGGCAATCGGAGTCAGAACGCCAATAGTTAAAATAATGATGCCAATATTTAAACCATGTTGTTGCAGATAGGGAAAATATTCACTCAGCGGGGTAATGCGAAAAACGATCAGTACACCTGCAGCAATCGTTACGGCACTATTATGGCTAAAGATACCACAGGCCAATAAAACCAGCAGGACAATCAGGTTTAAATCGAGATGGGACATTATTTCAAGGGAGAAATTTATAAATCATTACTATTGTATAAGGTTTTGATGGAAGATTTGCCCGAAAAAGCAGGAACAATAAAAATACCCCTCATTTCAGTATAGAATGCGCATTCCGTGAGAGTAAAAGGTTAGGTCTATGTTGTTGGAAAAGATGTTGCAATCCCAGGGTTTTGGTTCGCGTAAACATTGCCAGCAGCTCATTAAAAACGGAGCGATTGCCATTCAAGGGGAAGTCATCAGCAATCCAAAACATAAACTGGATTTAAAGGATTTAACTTTTACGGTCTATGGTGAAACATTTGATTATCGGGAAAAAGTGTATATTGCCTTAAACAAGCCGCAAGGTTATGAGTGTTCACATCAGGCCACCCATCATTTTAGCGTATTTGATTTATTTGATGATGTGCTGATGAATCGTGGCTTGCAGTGTGTGGGTCGTCTAGATCAGGACACCAGTGGATTGTTGTTATTGACTGATGATGGACAATTTCTACAGGCCTTAACCCATCCGAAAAAACATGTGGCCAAAGTTTATCGTATGCAAACCGCTGATGCTGTAACGGAAGAGCATATTCAGCAGTTAAAGCAGGGAGTGGAATTGCGCAATGAATCGGGTATTTTTGCCGCGACTGATATCATTCTACTGGCTGAACATGAATTGCAGCTGACTATTCATCAGGGCGTTTATCATCAGGTCAAACGCATGCTGGCCGCAGTGGGGAATAAAGTAGAGCGATTGCATCGTCAGCAGATTGGCGCTTTGGAGTTAACAGATTTAGAAGAAGGGCATTGGATCTATTTAAGCCCCGAACAGGTGGAATTAGCCAAGACAAGAATGACAGCTTAATTGTTATTTCAGGAAACAATGATAGGTTTGGAATTCATCATCTTTGACAAAACCCATTTTTTGATAAAGCTGATGGGATTGATAATTATTCTTTTGCGTTTGTAGGCTGATACGTTGAGCGTTTTCATGACGTGCAAATAAAATCGCAGTATCGATGAGCTGTTTGGCTGAACCCTGACGACGAAAAGTCGGGGTGACGTAAACATCATCCAGAATGTAATAGGTGCTACAGGCGACTGATGAAAAGCCGAGATATAACAAAATAAAACCGGTAAAAATATCATCTTTTACATGAATGAAAATGATGCTTTCCTGATTTTGAAATCGCTGCTTTAAAAATTGATAAGATACATCCAGATTAGAAGAAGCACCATAAAATTGACGGTATTCATCGAATAAAACAGCAAGGGGGTGTAAATCTTCTAAAGAGGCGCGTCGTACGATCATGCGATACTCCATGCTTTTTTTTTTATAGTCTTTGCATGAAGCATACCTAAGTTTTTATGAGAATTTTTCTAAATTTTGTTTGTAAATGCGACAGTGTTAAGTTTTGTCACTTTCACCCAAAATGGCATTCAGTTCTTCAAAAAGGTCAAGATGGTCGTCATCCAGATCGAAGTCCTGATCATGAGAAACAGCCTGTTCTGTAGAGCTGTTTGAAGGGTTTTGTTGTTGCTTTAATTTTCGGATTTTTTGCAGTTGATCAAGGTTAATATTCTGATTTTCAATAGAAAATGGAATAGATTTTGTTAAAACAACTTGTTTGAAAAATAGTCGGACTGCTTGTGCTGGCGTAATGCCCAATTGTTTAAATACTGCAAAAGCATGCTTTTTTTCTTGGGAATCCAGTCGTATTTGATAAACTTCGGTTTTTCTCATGATTTTTTAAATACGTCTAATTACTTAACTTTTCAGCATTTATTTTAATCAAATTGAATGTAATTTCAATATTCATACGTTCGATTTACCAAAATATTTTGTAATGACAAAGATATTACAACGTTAGGTCAAAATGGGATGAAAAAGTCATGTTCTGTCCACTCAGGGGATCAATAAATGCAATATGTTTGGCTAACAGTTGCAGTGGTGCAGAAAAATCATCTTCTCTTTTATGTTGTACTGTTGGATAAAATGGATCGTTTTTAATGGCAATGCCTAAACTACTTAAGTGCAGCCGCAGTTGGTGTTGCTTGCCGGTGGTTGGTCTTAGCTCATATTTTCCCCATGCTCTATCATGTTCGATCAGATCAATCTCTGTTTCACTATTTATTTTGCCTTCAACCACTTGCATGGTATAGAAGGGTTCACCTTTTTCCATACGATAACGTGTATAACATGGAAATGTTAAAGTGGCATGAAACGGTGCAATAGCGTGATAGGTTTTTTTTACCTCACGTTTGGCGAACATCTCCTGATAGATTGCACGGCTGGCAACCTGTTTTGAGAATAAAACCACACCGGCAGTTTCGCGATCTAAACGATGAATCGGGGTTAGAAATTCATTGCCGGTCTGTTTTTTTAATCGTACCAGCAGGGTTTCCTGTACGTATTGCCCCGTCGGACTGATGGTTAAAAAATGTGGTTTATCGATGACCAGCAAATGTTTGTTTTCAAATAAAACTTTATGTTCAAACGGAACGGGTATTTCATGGGCTAAAAAACGGTAATAGAACACATGACTATTTTCATTATAAGGTGCATCAACCGTTAAGATATTGCCTGCGGCATCATAAATTAAAGCGTCAGTAAAACGTTGTTGCCATTCAGCAGGCTTGATATGCGGAAATTGCTGACAAAGATATTGATATACACTGTCTGGTGCAGTAGAGGTTTTAGGAAGAAAAACTTTACTTGCGCTAACACCATCAATCATGGGCGGAAGAAATTCAGTACTGGTCATGTGATTTGTCGTAGATCAATCTGCTGTGCATAAAATCACTGCTATTTACAATGAAATGCAGGAAAAGTTCCATATTTGGAAGTGTGAACATGGGCAATAAAGCGGTGCGATGCTATCATAATTGTTCTTTTGAATCTTGTCGTGAGTAATATGCAGTATTCATTTAATTTGGCTTTAAACAATGAAGACGATACCCAAAATTTAGCACAGGTTTTGGCGCAGCATTTTACAACGGGTGTAATTTATTTAATTGGTGATTTAGGCGCGGGTAAAACCACACTGACACGCTATTTTTTGCAAAGCTTAGGCCATCAAGGGGCGGTAAAAAGCCCCACTTATACCTTGGTGGAACCGTATAATATTCATGGAAAAGACATCTTCCATTTCGATTTATACCGTTTAAATGACCCTTATGAACTGGAACTGATGGGCATTCGTGACTATTTGGAAACGCTGAATGCGCTATTTTTATTTGAATGGCCATCCAAAGGTGGCGATGAAATTCCACAGCCTGACCTGATTATCAATATTGAAAAGTCTGAAGATGAACTGATGCGTACTGCTAGTTTAAGTTTCTCGTCTGCAGCATTAAACCAAGCATTAGAGAGCCATTTTAACAATGCGTGATAATTTAAGCGAACGTCGTATTCATACCCTTAATCCTGCACTGGCGAACCAGATTGCAGCAGGTGAGGTGATTGAACGTCCAGCATCGGTGGTCAAAGAATTATTAGAAAATTCAATTGATGCAGGTGCGACGGAGCTTATTATTCGGGTTGAGCAAGGCGGCAGTACCCTGATTGAAATCATTGACAATGGTCATGGGGTTCATCCTGACGATTTGGCTTTGGCCGTCATGCGGCATGCCACCAGTAAAATCCAGACAGCAGAGGATTTACAGGCCATTGTTAGCTTGGGTTTTCGTGGTGAAGCTTTGGCATCGATTGCTGCGGTGTCACGCCTGACCCTGATTAGCAGTCAAAATGATGAAGGTATCGGTTATCAGGTGGAAGTGAATGGCACAGCTTTTGATCATCAGGAAATTCAGGCGGTTGCAGCACAAAAAGGCACCCATATTCGGGTGCAGGATTTATTTTTTAATGTGCCCGCACGTCGAAAATTCTTAAAAAAACAGGCGACGGAATTTGGTCATATTGAAGAAATCGTGCGCCGTCTGGCATTGACCCATTTCGATATCCGTTTTGTATTGGAGCATAACAACACTATTCGTCTCAATTTACCGGTTGCAGATAGCGGTGAGCTGCGTTTTCAGCGTGTGCAGCAGCTCTTGGGCCGACAATTTACCGAAAATGCGTACTGGATTGATGCTGACAGTATCAATATGCGCTTGTCTGGCTGGTTAGGGCATCCCTCAGATGCGCGTGCTCAAGCCGATTTGCAATATGTGTATGTGAATGGTCGGATTGTCAAAGACAAAACGATCTCACATGCCTTGCGTATGGCCTATGATGGTATTTTGCACGGTCATCAACATCCGGCGTATTTGCTGTTTTTAGAAGTTGATCCTGAAAATATTGATGTCAATGTGCATCCAACCAAACATGAAATCCGTTTTTTAAACCAGCGTGAAGTACATGAGTTTGTACGTCATTTTGCTAAAGAAAAATTGTCTGAATTTCAAACGGCCACAGCAGAACTGGCTTCGGCCATGAAAAGGGATGAAGCAGACCAGATTGCTGCGCTGCAGCCGCAACCACGTTATCAGGAACAATTTCAACTGCATAAAGCGGTAGATGCGTATACGCCACAACCGGAAGCGCAAATTTCCACCGATTTGCTCAGTGATTTTAATGCCAGCAGTCCGCAAACGGTACATTATGCTTCATCTCCGGCTGCAAATAGCTATGTGGGTTCACAACAGCTGAATAATGCCCTGAAAAGCTATCTGGCACCGTTAAGAGAAGAAATTGATACTGCTTCTTCTCAAATAAATAGCCTAAGTAATAGTGATAATATTGAAAAGCTGCAATCGACCTATGTAGATGAGCATCCACTCGGGATTGCAATTGCACAGTTACATGGCATTTATATTCTGGCACAAAACTCTGAAGGCCTGATTATTGTCGATATGCATGCCGCACATGAACGCATTGTGTTGCAGCAAATGAAAGCCGCATGGGATAAGCCTGAATTCTGGACATCACAACAATTGCTGATTCCTAAAGTAATTAGTATTAGCCGTATGCAAGCCATGCGGGTGGATGATTTAAAAGAACAGTTGGCACGTTTGGGCTTGGAAATAGATCAATATGGCGATGAGCAGGTGATTGTGCGCGGAGTTCCTGCCATTTTGCACAAGGCAGATTTTGCTGCTTTGGTTCCTGAATTGCTCAATGATCTCGATCCCAATGATGAAGCACAGGGATTGTTGCAAAAGCGTGACCAAATTTTAGCAGGTATGGCCTGTCATGGTGCTGTACGTGCGCATCGTATTTTAAGTCTTTCGGAAATGAATGCCTTGCTGCGCCAGATGGAACAAACCGAATTTGCCAGTCAGTGTAACCATGGACGTCCAACCTGGCGTGCATTTCCACTTTCACAATTAGATAAACTTTTTGCTCGAGGAGAGTAGTTGTACATGTCGAATCAATTGCCGGTCATCAATTTAATGGGACCAACTGCAAGTGGTAAAACCGCTTTGGCATGTGAACTTTATGAGCAGGGTCATTTTGAGCTGATCTCTGTTGATTCTGCGCTGGTTTATCGAGATATGGACATTGGTACCGCGAAGCCAACGAAAGAAGAGCAGGCACGTTATCCGCATCATCTAATCGATATTATCACTCCATTAGAAGTGTATTCGGCCGCCCAGTTTGTAGAGGATGGCTGTAGCTTAATTGATGATATCCATGCACGTGGTAAAACACCTATTCTGGTGGGTGGTACCATGCTGTATTTCAAGGCTTTATTAGAGGGATTGTCAAGTAATTTGCCCAGTGCCGATTATGCAGTACGTGCAGAAATTGAGGCTAAAGCGGAGCGTGAAGGCTGGGAGTCGGTTTATCAGGAATTATGTGAGGTTGATGCTCTGGCGGGGCAGAAATTTAAGGTCAGTGATAAACAGCGCATCATTCGTGCTTTGGAGGTATTTAAGCTGACTGGACAGCCAATTACAAAACTACAAGCTGAACAACCCAAAAATATACCATATCGCTACACATTTCATAATCATGCCTTATTACCTGATCGTGTAGAATTACACAAGCGTATCGAACAACGGTTAAAAATCATGTGGGATATCGGATTTTTACATGAAGTGGAAGGGCTGATTGAAAAATACGATTTAAATGATAATTTGCCATCCATGCGCTCAGTTGGTTATCGTCAAGCTCTAGAATTTATACAAAAAAGTGATCTAAGTATCAAAAAACGACAGGAAATGGAGGATAAGTCTTTATTTGCAACACGACAACTGGCAAAACGTCAATATACTTGGTTAAGATCTTTGCAAGAATCGCATAATTTTAAAACATATTTGACGGTCAAGCAGGCCCAAGAAGACTTGCGAAAGTGTTACGGATAAAGCAAAATTTAATAACTATCTTTTTTATAATTTTTATTGAGAAATAAAGATAGTTTTTTGCGCTGATTTTTAATTTTTTGGAGTTATAACATGTCTAAAGGTCAAACTTTACAAGATCCGTTCTTAAATTCTCTCCGTAAGGAACGTATTCCTGTTTCTATCTTCCTTGTGAATGGTATTAAATTACAAGGTCATATTGAATCATTTGACCAATATGTAGTTTTGTTAAAAAATACTGTAAGCCAAATGGTTTACAAACATGCGATTTCTACAGTTGTTCCTGCACGTAATCCACGTCCTGCTGGTGCTCCTGCTGGTGCTCAAGGTGCTGGCGGTTTTGGTGGTGGTCAGCCTCAAGGTGGCTTCGGTGGTCAAGGTGGCTTCGGTGGTCAAGGTGGCTTCGGTGGTCAAGGTGGCTTCGGTGGTAATCAAGGTGGTTTCGGTGGTCAAGGTGGCTTCGGTAGCCAAGGTGGTTTCGGTGGTCAAGGTGGCTTCGGTAGCCAAGGTGGTTTCGGTGGTCAAGGCGGCTTCGGTGGTCAAGCAAACCCAGGTTTTGAAGGCGAAACAAAATTTGAAGATTCTCAAGACGATGAAAATAATCGTTAATTGTTAATTCTTAAAAGCCTCTCTTTATGAGAGGCTTTTTTATTTTGAAGCAAATGAATGGACTAAAGACTGTAGACAATTCATCTATGCTTGCTCAATTTGGGCATAAATTTATATATGAAATATCAATAAACCTTAATCAGTTTTCTTGTGGGTAATAAAAAACCAGTTGCTTAAACAACTGGTTTTTGGGCTCAAATCAATTGAGGCTTATTTATTTTTTTTACGGTCTAGATTTGGGTCTTTGACTTCTACAAAGGCATTACTACGAATTTCACGTAACCAGCTATCCAGTTCAGCATCGAATTGACGTTCACCCAGAATTTGACGTGCCATGCGTTGTTGATATTCACGCGTCATATCTTGTTGGCGCATATCTGTAACCTGAAGAATGTGCCAGCCAAATTGAGTCTGGAAGGGTGCACTGATCTGACCGACAGCCGTGTTTTTCATTTGCACCTCAAATTCAGGTACCATAACGCCCGGGTTCACCCAACCTAAGCTGCCGCCATCACGTGCAGAACCTGGATCATTGGAAAAAGTTGATGCCAATACGGCAAAATCTTCACCCGCTTTTAAGCGGTTATGGATACTGTCAATTTGTTGTTTGGCATTTTCAGGACTTACTACTTCCGAAGGCTGAATGAGAATGTGACGTGTCTGGTATTGCGATACGATCGCTTTTTGCGCACCACCTTTACGTTCAATCAATTTTAACACATGAATACCGTCTCGCACTGGAATCAGGTCTGTAGTCTGACCTTCTTGCAACGTACTTACACGGGCTGCCAGTTCAGCCGGGATATCAGACAGGCTTCTAAAGCCCATATCTGCACCCTCCACTTTAACTGTCTTGGTAGTGAACTTTTGGTCAATCGCTTTAACATCATTGCTGTTATTCAGTTCAGCTTTGACAAGTTTTGCAGTTTTTTCTAAGGCTGCTTGGTCATCACCAGATACACGGATATGAATAACATGCGCTTGGTTCCCTAAAGCGGCTTGACCTTGTGGCGTCTTTAAGAAGTTTTCTACATCCTGATCGCTAATTTTAATACGGGACATCACCACTTGTTGACGCAGGCGATTAATTGCTAAATCTTCTGCAATGCGATTGCGCAAGGATTCGTAAGTCCCCGGTGCAATACCATCAAGCTTTTGCTGGAAGGCTTCTAAACTTTTGCTTCCAGATTGACCTGCAACCTTAAGCACAGCTTCATTCAGTTCTCTTTCATTCGGCTTAATATTGTAGCGTTTAACCTGTTCAAGTTGTGCTTGACGAATAATGAGCTGGTCAAGTGCCTGTTGCTGTAAATATTGTTCTGGTGGCAGCTGTTTTTTTTGTGTTTCTAATTGATGTTTGAGTTCTGCGATACCTTGTTCTAAATCACTTTTTAAAATGACACTGTTATCTACCACTGCAACCACTTCATCTGAGGATTGAGCAAATGTAGTCATTGATGAAGATAAGGCTAAAGCAAGCGCAGTCGCTTTAAAAAAATGTTTTAACTGTATTGTCTTCATTAACGTTGTGTCCAAGATTGATTAATATTATTGAAACCTAAAATACGGTTTTCTAGTAAAGATGAAAGCTTGTTGTTGAAGCCGCCTAAGCCTTTGAGGCTAATTTCCGCCATAATGGCACGTTTGGGTGAAACACCATCATCGTTCACGTTGTCCAGGTCATTATAGTAAGAGCGGCCATATACCGAAATGCCCCAGCAACAGGACTCATAATTTACACCGAGTAAATACTCACGAGCGACATTATTGTCCATATCATATTGTGCATGACCTAAAATACGCCAGTTATTTGCTACAGGTTGAATGAATGATGCGACAACCTGATCATACTGGTCTTGACGGTTCGGAATGTCTTTGCGGTAGAAATAACCCAGATTATAAAGATTTCCCTGATTACCTGTGTAATACAATTGCAGATCACGCTGTGCATTATCACCATTCGACATCCATGCAGAATTTGCACCAACGGTGAAATTTTGTGACAGTTGGCTAGAGACACTTAAAATAGGGCCGGTACGACGTTCAGTATCAAACTGATCAGCTTTATTTTCTAGCGTTACCCGGCGATCTTCAAAAAAGAAGCTTTGACCCACGCTGGTTTTTAAGCGTTCTAAACCTACTTCATCAAACAGACTATAACTTAGTCCTAAAGACAGAAAATTATTGTCTTCTAAACGGTCATGTCCATAGAAACGACGTGGACTGAATAACTGATCATAATTGATGGAGGCAGGAGCCGAGTCAAAGTTTGGATGTCCATCCTGGTTTTTATACGGTGCATAGGCATAAAAAGCGCGAGGAGTAAGTGTTTGCAGATATTTACCTTCTTTTTCAAAGGTTAAACCGGTATCTAAAGTGAATTGGGGGACGGTGACGGTCTTTGTTTCATCTGATGAGCTAATATTCTGAGCAGCAATCGTATTTTGATCATATACGGTATTTATATTGCGCAGTGAAATCTCAGGAATCATAAATGACCAAGGAGTACGATAGTTGTAACGCACTGCAAAATCATTGTAAATACGGGTACCGCTTGGTTCGTTGTTTGGGCTATTGAAATCAGTAATATCTTTTTTAAAGTAAGCGGTGTCATTATTGAATTCATATTGCAAACCTAAGGGATTGCCAGTTTTATAATTCAATAAAAATTGTGGTAGACGTGCATAAGGGCGGTCTACAGATGAAACGGTATTATCGAGCGTTTGGAAATCTTCAACTTTGAGTTGCGCAGATAATCCTGGAATTCCATTACCGTAATTGAGCTGCCAGGCACGGCGCAAGTTTAATTCTGTTTTTGAGTTGGGATTGTTATTTAAATCAGAGAAATAGTCTTTATCTGAAACATAGTTATATTCAATATTGGTAGAAAACTGGTTGTTGATTTGCCAGTTATGTAAGAATTGCAAGCCTTTACGGTCTTGGTCATTGTATTCGTTATCTGCAGCCAAGTAGCCGCCCGATACTCTGCCAGTGCCGTAATTTTCCGTTAAATAGCGGAATTCGCCTTCAAGCATTGCGCCGCGATTACCGATATAGCGCGGTGTAAGGGTTGCATCGTAATTAGGTGCCAAGTTTAAATAAACAGGAACTGTAAGTTCTACGCCACCATCGTTGGTAAATCCAAAACCTGGGGTCAAAATACCGGTAGTGCGACGGTCATCAATCGGGAAGTTGAAATAAGGTACTGCAAGCACCGGTACTTCTTTGACATAAAGTTTGGTGCCGCGCGTTTCACCGCGTCCGGTTTCTTTATTTAAGGTAATTTTATCAGCCTGAATTTTCCAGCCTGGTTTTTCATCGGGTGGACAGGTGCTGTAGGTAGCGTTATTCATCACCACCACATTTTCTGAAGTGCGGGCAATTTTTTCTGCACGGCCATGTGCATGCTGCTCTTCAGAAATATAAAAGCTGTTATTTAAATCGCCTTGCTGGGTCTTTAAGTTGTAATTGATCTGGTCACTTTGTGCCAGTAAGCCGGCTTGTGCCATTTGCACGCGACCTTGTGCATTGGCGTAGGTTTGGGTCTGGTCGATGGTAATTTTATCTGCACGAATTTGGCGGCCTTGCTGGTCAATTAATACATTGCCTTCAAGAACAGAGTCGCCATTCGGGTCAAAATGACCATAATCTGCAGTCACTGTAGATGTGGCATTGTCTGGATCTGCAGCTTTGGTCTCCGGACTGATTGGTGTAATCCAGGCGCCTTTGCAATAAGCAGAGCTCAAATACTGTCCTTGACGTTGTTGAGCTTCAGGTGCTGATTTGTCTACATAGTATTGTTCAAAAAATTGTTGTCCAGGATACGACTCCTGAATACTGTCTTTCATTTTTTGGTTGTCGACAGTCGAAGCTGGAATTGTAGATTCAGCATAGCTTGAGATCGAGCTGCCACATAAAAGGGTTAAAATAGCAGTCGCTAAAGGATTAAATTTAAACTGATGCTTCATTTGTATCATTAACCAAGTATGCTTAATCGCAATTAATTATTCTCGCATCATAGAGAAAAAGTTGATAAGTGGCTACACTTAGCACTTTAAAAACTCAGCCTGTATTAGAATTTATCGCAAATGAATACACAACGTGAACAATTGATACAAACATGGATTACATCTGTACTTGGTTCAGATCAATTTGAGACGCATTTTTTGGCAGGCGATGCAAGCTTCCGTCGTTATGCACGAATCAAATTGAATAATAAAACATTTATGCTCATGGATGCACCACCAGAAAAAGAAGATTGTGGGCCTTTTGTGACGATCGATGAATTTTTTGATCATAATGGTGTGCGTGTGCCGCATATTGTTGCCAAAGACCTGGAATTGGGCTTCTTGCTACTCGAAGATTTTGGTGATGTCTTACTTTCGACTTTGCTGAATGAGCAAACTGTAGATGCTTATTATGCGCAAAGTTTTAAACAGCTGATTCAATTACAAGCCATTGATGGGACAAATCATTTTCCAAATTATTCTTATGAAAAACTGATTTCTGAAATGGAACTGTTGACCGACTGGATGTTGCCGTCATTGCAGATTCAGCCAACAGCAGAAGAAAGTGCCTTAATTAAACGAACCTTTGCTATTTTAGCCAACGCGGCTTTGGCGCAACCGCAAGTCATTGTACATCGCGACTTCCATAACCGTAATTTAATGAAAATTGCAGGCGAAACCGATCTGGGTGTGATTGACTTTCAGGATGCTGTAATTGGTGCAGATACTTACGATTTGATTTCAATTACCCGTGATGCCTATGTGCAATGGAATGCTGACCGTGTTTATACATGGTTTAAAACCTTCTATGATCTGTTGCCTGAATCGGCAAAACAGGACCGTGATTTTGAGCAGTTTAAAAAAGATGCCGACATGATGGCGATTCAGCGTCATATCAAAATTTTGGGTATCTTTGTGCGTCTGTTCGAACGTGATGGCAAGTCTGGCTATTTAAAAGACCTACCTCGTGTGATGTGGTATTTACTTGAAGAAAGTAAGCCTTATACAGAATTACAGCCGTTTATGCAGTTTATTGAAGCCAGGGTTATGCCGAAATTTGAAGCAAAATACGGTGGTTATGAGGTTGCTGCATAATGAAAGCCATGATTTTAGCGGCAGGGCTGGGTAACCGTATGCGTCCACTGACCCTGCATACGCCAAAACCCTTGCTGGAAGTGGGTGGAAAGCCCCTGATCGTTTGGCATATTGAAAAACTGCAAAGTATTGGCGTCACTGAAATTGTCATCAATACGGCCTGGTTGGGCGAAAAACTGGCCTCAGCTTTGGGTGATGGGTCAGAGTTTGGCGTCAATATCTTGTGGTCACATGAAGGTGAAGGACTAGAAACTGCGGGGGGGATTATTAATGCCTTACCGCTTTTGGGCGAAGAACCTTTTATTCTGGTCAATGGTGATGTCTGGACCACCATGGATTTTGCGACCTTATTTGATGTGAAATTGCAGGATGACCTTGCTCATCTGGTTTTTGTCGATAATCCGGCTCAACATCCCAACGGTGACTTTATCCTTGCTCATGGCCGGGCTTATACTTTTGATCAGGCACAGCAAGGTGAAGCACTGACTTATAGTGGCGTTGCGGTGATTCATCCTGCGATGTTTGCAGGCCTGGAAAATGGTAAACGACCACTGGCACCTTTATTAAAGCAAGCGATGCTTGAACAGCAAATTACTGCATCCAAAATGCAGGGTGTCTGGGTAGATGTTGGCACTCCCGAGCGATTAAATGTACTGGATCAACAAATTAAGCAAGGCTTGTACGATTAAGTGCATATTCACTAAGCACAAGCTACTGTGACTTGTTGTATAAATCGGTATACTTCCATTAACTTTTCGAGACGTTATTTGTATATGCACCAGTTTTTCAAAGAACTTAAGCAGGGTAGTCAAGCTTTGGGTTTGGAGCTTAGCGATGAGGCTTTAAATTTATTACTCAAATACCAGGATGCTTTGGTACTGTGGAATAAAGCATATAACTTGACCGCGATTCGTGATCCGAAAGAAATGCTGGTCAAGCATCTGCTGGATAGCTTGAGTATTTTGAAAGATTTGCCTCAAGGTCGTTTGCTGGATATCGGAACCGGTGGAGGTATGCCAGGCATGATCATTGCATTATGTCAGCCTGAGCGTCAGTGTGTGTTGCTAGACTCGAACGGTAAAAAAATCCGTTTCCTGAAACAGTTTATTGCCGATTTAAAACTAAAAAATGTGGTTGCCGTACAGACGCGTGTCGAAAATGAGGAAAGCATTCAGGAGCTGGGTCAGTTTGATGTCATTACCAGTCGAGCATTTGCCTCTTTAACTGATTTTGTTGCCGCTTCTAAACCTTTTATGCATGCGCACAGTATTATTGCATCGATGAAAGGATTAATCCCTGCGGATGAAGTAGAGGCTTTAAAAAATGAATTCAGTTTTGAGATTATTGAACTGAAAGTTCCGCGTTTAGACGAACAACGTCACTTGCTTTTATTGAAACATATTTAATTTTTTCGAAGGATTGGGGTCACCATGGCACAAATTATTGCGATTGCGAACCAAAAAGGTGGCGTAGGTAAAACCACAACCGCAGTAAATTTGGCAGCATCGTTAGCTGTTTTGAAAAAGCGCGTTTTACTTGTGGATATGGATTCACAAGGCAATGCCACGATGGGGTCCGGGATCCAGAAAAACGATCTTCTATATTCGGTTACTGATGTGTTGTTGGGTGAAGTTCCGATTGAGACTGCAATTACCAAATCAGAAGTCGGTTATAAAGTTCTCGGGGCTAACCGCGATTTGGCGGGTGTAGAACTGGCGATTGCCGAACAGGATGGCCGCGAATATATTTTGCGTGAAGCATTGCAAGAAATAGAGTCTTCTTTTGATTATATTATTGTTGACTGTGCGCCCAGCTTAAGTCTGATTACGGTGAATGCCTTGGCTGCCGTACACGGTGTAATGATTCCGATGCAATGTGAATACTATGCTCTGGAAGGTTTGGCGGATTTAACCCAAACCATTGACCGTATTCAGCAAGCCCTAAATCCGGATCTGCAAATCGTGGGCGTTTTGCGCACTATGTACGATGCACGTAATGCTTTAACCCGTGATGTTTCAGAAGAGCTGGAGCAGTATTTTGGTAAAAAACTCTACGATACGGTGATTCCGCGTAATGTACGTTTAGCTGAAGCTCCTGCACATGGTTTGCCGATTATCTATTTTGAAAAAAGCTCCAAGGGTGCAGTTGCTTACCTGAATCTGGCAGCTGAAATGTTAAAGAAAAGTAAAGTAAAAAAAGGAAGTAACGCATGACCACAAAAAAACGCGGATTAGCAAAAGGTCGTGGTCTGGATGCCTTGCTTGGCTCAATCCAGAAAGAAAAATTACAAATGGAAGCTCAAGCGTTAGATCATGGTCAGCTGAAACAGATTAATGTCCATTTACTCAAGCGCGGTGAATATCAACCGCGACGTTTTATTCATGAGCAAGATCTTCAGGAACTGGCAGCATCGATTGAAAAGCATGGGGTGATGCAGCCGATTGTGATTCGTCCAATTGATGATGAAAAGCATCCCTATGAAATTATTGCCGGTGAGCGTCGCTGGCGTGCAGCACAACTGGCGGGTTTGACAGAAGTTCCTGCAATTGTTCGTGATTTGAATGATCAGGTTGCCATTGCCTTGGCATTGATTGAAAACATTCAACGTCAGGATTTAAACCCGATCGATCAGGCGATGGCACTCCAGCGTTTTCATGAAGAATTCGGTTTAAGTCATCAGGAAATTGCTGATACTGTCGGTAAGGCGCGTACTACAGTCAGTAACTTGTTGCGTTTACTGACACTGGCTGAATCGGTAAAAGACTTCATGCAGCAAGGTTTGCTGGATATGGGGCATGCGCGTGCTATTCTGACTTTAAAGGCTAAAGATCAGCTTAAGGTTGCAGAGCATGTGATTGAGAAAAGTTTATCTGTACGCCAAACCGAACAACTGGTGCGCGACTTGAATACGCCAAAACAAGAAAAACCGAAAGCTGAAATTGCACCCGATATTCAGCAACTGACACAGCGTCTGGCAGAGCGTTTCAGCGCAGATGTGAAAATTGATCATAATAAACAAGGCAAGGGGAAGCTTGTCATTCAATACCATTCACTTGATGAATTGGATGGGATATTAAATATCTGCTTTGCAGAATAATTTTTAAAATTTTTATTGGGGAAAACATATGTGGGAATTAGTTAAGGCGGGTGGGTGGCTCATGCTTCCCCTTGTTTTATGTTCAATTTTTACTGTAGCAATCACGATTGAGCGCTTTATTCGGTTAAAAAGAACAATGATCTTGCCTAAGGTATTGCTGTTAAATCAGGTGCAAAATATTGATATGGTCATGCAGCAGTTAAAGCAGGATCAAGCCTTACAAAGCAGTACTTTGGGGCGCATTTTTATGGCGGGTTATCAAAGTAAAAATCAAAATGAACAATTTGCCCGTGCACAAATGGAAACCACTGCTTCTCAAGAAATTGGTTATCTGGAAAAAAACATCAACTTCTTGGGAACCTTAAGTGCGGTAGCACCACTATTGGGTTTGT
This sequence comes from Acinetobacter uliginosus, assembly GCF_044130295.1. Lineage (NCBI taxonomy): Bacteria > Pseudomonadati > Pseudomonadota > Gammaproteobacteria > Moraxellales > Moraxellaceae > Acinetobacter > Acinetobacter uliginosus. Next base: position 93,792 of record NZ_JBIQOC010000002.1, read on the forward strand.
TGGGTACCGTACTGGGTATTATCGAATCCTTCTTGGTGATTGATTTAGGCACCAATAGCAATCCTACTCTAATGATTCCGGGTATTTCAAAAGCGTTGATCACAACGGCAGCCGGGATGTTTATTGCCATTCCGGCACTGTTTGCCTATCGCTATTTTCAGCGTTTGGTACAAGAATATATTGCAGAACTTGAACAGCAATCGACCTTATTTCATGCAGCGCTTTTCTATCAAAATTCTACAGATGAAGAACAAGATATTAGAAAAGCAGGTTAAGGTGGTGAAACATGAAATTCAAACGTACACAAGTTGAAGATATTCACATTAACCTGACACCCATGATTGACTGTTTGCTGTTTATCCTGGTTTTTCTACTGCTATCCACCACATTCAACCAGTTTAGCCGCATGAATTTAACCTTGCCGGATGCGCAAGGGGTGCCTCCCAAGCAGTATGATCATAAAATTGAAGTGGTGGTAGATGCTTCTGGACACTATTCTATTAATGGACAATCGATTGCCAGTAAGGAAGTGGTCGACTTAAGTACCGCAATTAAACAGATTTCCAATGATCGGCGTGATTTAATGTTTGTTATTGCTGCGGATGCCAAGGCAACGCATCAGGATGTCATTCGTGTGATGGATGTAGCAGGACAGTTAGGTTTTGTGAACGTCAATATTAGTACCAAAGTTCCGTCTAGGGGTTATGAGTGAAGCAAGATTTTAAGGTCTATCTGCGTCTTTTAGGATATCTGAAACCTTTTTGGGGTGTGGCAATACTGGTTTTTATCGGTTTTGCAATTAGTGCAGCGACTGAGGTTTCCATTGCGAAATTACTGGAAAAAATCATCACCGCCATCCAGCACAGAGACCAGAACTTTACTTCTATATTTCCTTTTCTGGTTATTTTATTGATGTTTTTTCGCGGTTTAGGTTCCTTTATTGGAGGCTATTATACCGCAGTCATCTCACGTAATCTGGTGTTTAATATCCGACAGGAAGTTTTTGGAAAATTACTTAAACTTCCATCGCAATATTATCTGGATAATACCAGCGGACATATTACCGCTAAAATCATGTATAACGTGGAGCAATTAACGGCTGCTTCATCTGAATCTCTAAAAACCCTTGTCCAGCAAGGTCTGATTACCCTCGGATTGTTAGGGTATCTGCTATATAGTAATTGGCGACTTACTTTTATTATTCTGATTTTTGCTCCACTGATGGGATTTCTGGTTCGTCAAGCCTCAAAACGCATGCGTAAATTATCCCTGCAAGTTCAGGACACTATGGGGGATGTTAACCATGTGGTACAGGAAACGGTGAATGGGAATTTAATTGTTAAGGGTTTTGGCGGGCAGGAATATGAACAAACGCGTTTTCGTGAAAACTCGCTGGAAAACTTAAGACGCGGTTTGAAAATGGTGGTGGTGCAGCAACTGAATAGCCCGGTTGTGCAGTTCATTATGTCCATTGCCATGGCAATTATTATCTGGATTGCATTGCGGCCAGAAATTTTACGCGATACCAGCGCGGGTGAATTTGTCGCGTATATTACTGCAGCAGGGATGTTGAGTAAGCCAATTAAAGCTTTAACCGATGTCAATGAAAAATTACAACGTGGCATGGCTGCAGCACATTCCGTTTTTGAGTTGCTGGATTTGCCGGAAGAGCAAAATACCGGTACGGCTACGCCAATGCTGAAAGGCAATATTCAATTTCAGCAGGCTAATTTAATTTATCCAGACGGTCATCATGCGATTCAGGATTTCAACCTGAATGTCAAGGCTGGAGAAACCATTGCATTGGTCGGTCGTTCAGGTGCGGGAAAAAGTTCTCTGGTCAATTTGCTGGTACGTTTTCAGGAATTGAGTTCTGGCCATATTTATCTGGACCAGCAGAATATTCAAGATATAGACATCAATGCCCTACGTACCCAAATTGCCATGGTGAACCAGCAGGTGGTATTGTTTAACCGCACTGTACGTGAAAATATTGCCTACGGCCAGCTTGAAAATGCGACCGATGCAGACATCATTGCGGCCGCAAAAGCTGCCTATGCCCATGACTTTATCATGAGCTTGCCACAAGGGTATGACACGCAACTGGGTGCACAAGGCTTGAACCTTTCGGGTGGACAGCGCCAGCGTATCGCCATTGCACGTGCCATTTTGAAAAATGCACCGATCCTGATTCTGGATGAAGCCACCAGTGCACTGGATAATGAATCAGAGTATTTTATCCAGAAGGCATTTGATGCAGCCATGCAAGACCGGACAACCATTGTGATTGCCCATCGTTTATCCACCATTGAAAATGCGGATCGCATTGTGGTGATGGATCACGGTAAAATTGTCGAACAAGGTACGCATGCAGAATTGATTGCCCAACATGGAGCTTACTATCAATTGCATCAGCGTAATTTCGAGGAACACTGATTTATGTCATTCGCACAATTTATTCAAGATGCTTGGAATAGACAGGCCAAGTGGTTGATTGTGCTTAGACCTTTGTCATGGATTTATCGTGGTGGGTTTTTACTGAATAAAAAACTGTACCAATGTGGCGTTAAGGCCAGCTATCAATCTCCAGTTCCGGTAATGGTGATTGGTAATATTACCGTTGGTGGCAGCGGTAAAACGCCGCTGCTGATTCAGTTGGTTAATTATCTACAAAGCCAAAATGTCCGTGTCGGTGTCATCAGTCGCGGTTACGGTGGAAAAGGACCATTTCCAGCCTATGTGGATTTGGAATCGCTCCCCGAGATTGTGGGAGATGAACCCTGCCTGATTGTGCAGTCAACTGGTGTGCCCATGGTGGTAGGTTCAAACCGTCAGCGTAGTATTGAATATCTGTTGTCTAAACATGAGCTGGATTTAATTATCAGTGATGACGGTTTGCAGCACTGGGCTTTGGCACGCCAGATTGAGTGGATTGTGCTGGATCAGAATCGTGGTTTGGGTAATCAAAAGTTATTGCCTGAAGGATATTTGCGCGAACCGCCAAGCCGCTTAACAACAGCGACGGTCATTGAGCATGCCAGTCAGCCCAATTCCGAACTGAATATGCATTTAGAAGTCGCTGCGCCTTATTTGCTGAATGATGCGGAAGATGAAAGATCTTTTAATCCGGCGGATAATTTTTATGCTGTCGTGGGTATTGGTTTTCCGCAACGTTTTTACAGCACCCTGGATTCCATGGGGATTCACCAGTTTCAGTGCCATGAATTTCCTGACCACTATGATTATGAAATTACGGATCTGCAGTTTGAAGATAACAATCCTATTATTACCACGGAAAAAGATGCGGTAAAACTGCTGCCCCTATTAAAGCAAAATCCAAATTTTAAACGGGAAATCTGGGTGGTTCCTGTTGAAGCAGTGCTTTCACCGCAATGCTACGATGTCTTGCATCAACAGTTACAGCAACTTGGCATTCCAATCTCTTAAGGTTCATTGTTTATGAAACATATTGTTATTCCAGCACGTTTTGCAAGTTCCCGTTTGCCGGGCAAGCCGCTATTGGAAATTCATGGTCGTCCCATGATTCTACGAGTGGTCGACCAGGCAAAAAAAGTGGCTGGTTTTGATGATTTATGTGTTGCAACCGACGATGAGCGTATTGCAGAAGTTTGCCGTGCAGAAGGCGTGGATGTTGTCATTACAAGTGCAGATCATCCTTCTGGCACCGACCGTTTAAGTGAAGTTGCCCGCATTAAAGGCTGGGACAGCGAAGACATTATTGTCAATGTACAAGGTGATGAACCTCTGCTTCCGGCTCAATTGGTGCAGCAGGTGGCGCAATTATTGGAATCGCAACCAGAATCTTCCATGTCGACACTCTGTGAGCCGATTCATAGTCTGGAAGAGTTTCAGCGCGACAGTATTGTAAAAGTGGTAATGTCCAAATATAACCAGGCTTTGTATTTTAGCCGTGCCACGATTCCTTATGATCGTGATGGTGCCAAACAAGAAATTCAGCAATTACATCAGCAGGCATATCGTCATTTAGGCTTGTACGCCTACCGTGTGAATTTGCTGCAAGAATATGTGTCCTGGGATATGGGTGCGCTGGAAAAACTGGAAAGTCTGGAACAATTACGTGTACTGGAAAATGGTCACCGTATTGCCATTGCCATTGCAGAAGCCAACTTGCCACCGGGTGTCGATACACAGGCAGATTTGGACCGTTTAAATCAGATGGATGTTTCTTGCTTCGAATAAGGTGGACTCCTCCATGCAAAATAATGTTGCGGCACAAGTCTACCCATGGCAGCAAACGGTTTGGGAGACTTTGACCGGACGCTTTCCCAAACTGGGGCATGGCCTACTTTTTTATGGTAAAAAAGGCTGTGGCAAGGAAGCTTTTGCACAATATTTTTTGGCTTGGGTGCTATGTGCCAATCGTCATGAAAATAATGCTCCTTGTGGTGAATGTGGCAGTTGTTTGTGGTTAAAGTCTGATACCCATCCCAACTATGTTCATATCAGCACAGATGAAGACAATAAAAAGCAGAATGCCAAAATCAGGATTGAAAAAATCCGTGATTTATTGCCCTTTGTGCAGCAAACTGTAGATGGCTGGCGTGTGATTGTGATTGAACCGGCAGAAGCTTTAAATATCGCCTCTGCCAATGCATTACTCAAAACCTTGGAAGAGCCGGGTGATCGGGTAGTGATTATTTTACTGGCTGATCATTACTTAAAACTTCCAGCCACGATTCGTAGCCGCTTGCAGCATTTTGCGCTGGACCGTATTTCTTCTTCGCAAGCAGATGCGTATTTAACCGAGCATTTACCCAATTTAGATCAAATGCAAAAACAACTGTTGATGAATTTATCTAATCAGATGCCATTACAGGCCATGCAGCTAGCTGAAACGGAGTGGTTAAATAAGCGACAAGAATTTTTAACGGACTGGCAAAAACTGGTCACGCAAAAAAATATGCCGATGGCTGTCGCAACCAAGTGGAATAAAGTCTTAAATTTTAGTGACTTTGCGCAAATGTTTGAATACTTGTTGTCAGATTTAATTTGTGTCAAGCTCAGTCAGCAAGTTAAAAATTCCGATCTTGATTTGAGTGTATTATCCGAACAATATACCTTGGAATTTTTATTTGCGGTTTATTCTGATTTGCAGCAAGCTAAACAATATATTGAGCAAAATGTACAAAGCAATTTAGTGCTTGATCAATTGTGTATAAAACTAATGAACATTTAAATATTTTTAAGGGGAATAAAAATGCAACCACGTATGGGCGGTATTATTCATGCCAATATCCCGGATAGAGAAACTCTGTATGCTAGTTATATGCCGTATGTTGTCGGTGGAGGATTATTTATTCCGACCAAACAGCCGGTTAAGCTTGGTGAAGAAGTGTTTGTGCTGGCAACCTTACCCGAACAATCACAAAAAATTCCTTTAACAGGCAAGGTCATCTGGGTCTCTCAGAAACAAAATGGCATCAAATTACAAGGTTTTGGCATGCAATTGACCGGAGAAAAAGGCGTTTATTACAAATCAGAAGCTGAAAAGTTGCTTACAGGTCTTAAGTCTGAAGGTCGAACTAGTTACACTATGTAGATATTTAAAAGATTTAGGAAATCACTGTGTTTGTAGATACTCACTGCCATTTAACCATGCTGGATCTAACACCTTATGATGGCAATCTGGACTTGGCATTAGCTCAGGCGCGTGAAGCAGGGGTATCCAAATTCATGACGATCTCTGTTGATCTGGATGACCATATCGAGCTGGCTAAAATTGCCTCACGCCATGCTGATGTGGGCTACAGTGTCGGTGTTCATCCCTGTGAAGACCCTGCGGTCATGGAACGTGCCACTACAGATTATCTGATTGAACTGGCAAAGCCTGAAAAGGTCTGGGCGATTGGTGAAACCGGCCTGGATTATTTTCATAGCACCGATTTTATTGCTGAACAAAAAGAATGTTTTGCCCGCCATATTTATGCCTCACAGGCAGTAAAAAAACCGGTGGTGGTGCATACCCGTGCAGCGAAACACGATACAGTCGATATCATTCGGGCTGAAAAATCCACGCATGGTATTTTGCACTGTTTTACTGAAGACTGGGAAACCGCGAAAGCTGTGCTGGATTGTGGTTATTATGTGTCATTTTCCGGCATTGTCTCTTTTAAAAATGCGCAGGATTTACGTGATGTGGCCAAGCAGGTTCCACTAGATCGGGTGCTGATTGAAACCGATAGTCCTTATCTGGCACCGATGCCATATAGAGGAAAATCTAATGAACCAAAATACGTGCCTTATGTAGCCAAAGCCTTAAGTGATGTATATGATAAGTCTGTTGAGGAAATTGCTTTCATTACAATGCAGAACTTTGAAAACCTCCTTAATTTAAAGTAAATAAATTAAATTGATATAAGCGCAGAAGAGAATTACAGAGTGAAGATGGATCGTCAGGCTCAGTTTCGAGCAAGAGAAGCGTTAATTTTTCAGGTTGCAGAGCAGTTGCTGTTAGAAAATGGCGAATCAGGGATGACACTGGATGCGTTGGCAGCAGAACTCGATTTGGCGAAGGGAACTCTATATAAGCATTTCCAGAGTAAAGATGAACTGTACATGCTTCTGATTATTCGTAATGAGAACATGTTACTCGAGATGATTAAGGATGCAGAGAAGGCTTTTCCCGAGCATCTGGCATTCTTTATGTTGCATCATTTACATCATCCTGAGCGCACGGTACTCTTCCATCAAATTGAAGAACGTTTGTCTACGACCGGTATTGGGATCAATCTACTATTTAGTGAACTGTATCAAGTGAGAAAACAGCGTTTACGGATTATTATCCGTATGACTGAAAGCTATCTGGAAAGTATTCAAAGCAGCATGTCGACACGCGATTATCTGGCCTCCATTTGGGCCCTAACTCATGGTGCTGCGGCTATTCTAAATTCCAGTTTTTACCAGCGTTATTTGGGTTCACGTGACACATTGCGCGTAGCCTATATTGATCAGGCACTGGCAATGCCAAAACAGGTCAGTTCTGCGGAACAGTTTGCTTAAAGGTATGCCATGAAGCCAATCCGACCATTATCAGTTCGTGGTTTTACCTTAATCGAGTTGATGGTGGTCATTGTGATTATGGCAATCATGGCTTCTTTAATTTTGACCAATATTAACGGGGTAGACCAGCGTAAAGCGATGCAGGCACGGGAAGTGTTTATTATGGATTTACGCAGGATTAACCGTGAAGCCAATGATCAGGCGCGCATTTTCGCCCTGGATGTGCACAGCGCGACAGATGTATCACCATTCCGTTACGGGGTGGTTGAATACATCATTCCTTCCATTCAAACCGTAGCCCCGCAAATTGTTGAAGAAAACAAAAAATGGCAACCATATGCGGAATTTGCTCAAAGGGCTTTACCTGAGCATGTTTCTTTTAGCATCACTTCACTCGATCATGCTTATGAAAATGCCAATAATGAGGATTTATTGAATTCGAATGCACCGCAGCTGTTGTGGCTGGGCAATGGTGAGACCAAGCCGGTACGAATTCAATTTTATTTTGAACAGCGTCCGATTGGCGAAGAAATCGAGATTGATCATCTGGGTAAAATCAATGCAAGCTAGATACTCTAGGCATCACGGCTCTCCAAATAAAGCTTTCGGACTTTCTTGCGAGGCGACACCGTTCAGGTCGAGTGTTACTCGACTTAATCATGTGCATGCCGAGCATAGCTCTTTGTCTTGCGCAGCGGTGAAACAGCGTTTCACTCATCGCTGCTCAGGTTTTACGCTACTGGAAGTCATGGTTGCTTTGGCGATTTTTGCCACTGCTGCAATTGCTTTTACCAAAGTGGCGATGCAATACACCCAGGCAACATCCAATGCCATTTTAAGAACCAAGGCGCAATTCGTGGCCTTGAATGAAGTCGCCGTGATGGAAATCAATCAGGAATGGTTGCAGGGAACCCAATCCAAACAGGTCACCCAGCAAGGTGAAACCTGGCAAATTGACAAATCTGCACAATCAACCATTAGTCCAAATGTACAACGCATAGAAGTACAGGTCAGTTTGTTTAATGTGGAAAGTGGCAAGGTTGAATCAGGAGTGACGCATTTGGTTTTCTTCAACCCGAAGGCCAAAGCATGAAAAAGCAGACTACGAAAAATAAAAAAGGTTTCACTTTGGTTGAACTTTTGGTGGCAATTGCCATCTTTAGTGTGCTTTCCGCATTGGGCTGGAAAGTCTTTGATTATTTAATTAAAGTCAAAGACCGTAATGCTGAACATGAGATCAATTTGGGTCAGCTGCAGGAAGCCTACCAGCAGATTCTGCGTGACACCGTTCAGGTTGTGCCACTGAATGCTAATATCAATGGCGATATTCAGCCAGCTTTGGTTTTGCAAAATGGTCGATTTAATTTTAGTAAAACTGGGGTCACTGATCCTTTACAGCAAGGTATTTCTCCGGACGAGCGTGTGGAATATCAATATCGTGCCGATGAAAAGAAACTGTACCGACTGAAATACCGTAATTTAAACAGTACAGGGCGGGATCAGCCTGAATCCAGTGTACTGTTAAATGATGTTGACCAGTTTGAAATTGTGGTGTTGAATCCGAATGAACTCAATGCATGGCCAGAGGGTCAGGTAGATTTAAACGATGTTACACAAAAACAGATCTTGCCGAAGGGCATTAAAATTAAACTGACCGTCAAAGATGTGTCCTATGAGTGGATTTTTAGTTTATTAAATACCGATTATTTAAAACAGCAAACTGGCACTTCAAATAACAATGCAAATAGCAATACAAATAACTCTACATTATAAGGTTTGGTCCAATTGAACATAAAGTCGCAACAGGGTGTTGCCTTAATTACGATTTTGGTCATGGTGGCATTAGCCACCATCCTGGCTGCGACCATTGCCAAAAGACAGGCCAATACAGCTGAAAATACGGCATATTTAATGCGCCAAAATCAATCCTTGCTATATGCCAAAAGTGCTGAAGCCTTTTTTTCAGAGCTTTTGGTCGATGATGCTGAAAATGCTGGTGCTATTGATCATTTACAGGAAAACTGGGCCAAACCGATGCCGGCTTTTCCTGTAGAGGACGGTTTTATTGCGGGCACTTTAGAGGATCAATCAGGCAAATTTAATTTAAACAGCTTGGTGAATATGGATGGTACGCCCAATCCTCAGGCAAAAGCATGGTTTGAAAAACTGCTGCTACGTGTGGGATTACCTGAAAAGTTAACTGAGGCAGTGATTGACTGGCAAGATGCCGATAATGAAACCATTGGCTCGATGGGTGCAGAAGCCAGTTATTATCAGGGATTGGCACAAGGTTATTTACCGGCAAACAGTAAATTCCATAATGTGGAAGAACTGAAACTGGTACGTGGCTTTGAGGGAAAAAAATATCAGCAAATTGCTGATTATGTCAGTGCTGTTCCAACCATGGATAGCAAGATAAACATTAATACAGCTCCGGCGATGCTGTTGGCCAGTCTTGATCCCAAGCTGGATATCAAGGCGGTGCAGCAGGTTTTACAACAGCGCCAGGCCAAGTTGGAGCATTTTTCCAGTGTGAATGAGTTATGGGGTATTGAGCCGTTTAGTCAGGTTGGTGCCGATGTGAGAAGTGAGACAAGCAATTTGCTAGATGTAAAATCTGCGTATTTTAAAGCCAAAATTGAAGTGCAGCTCGGCGGACGTAAACGCCAGTTCAGTAGTGATCTGGTACGAAAAGATAAGTCGGTGTATATCGCATCTCGCAGCATGGCTCCATTCTAATCAGATCCCGAGATATGATGAAAAATGAGAAACACATCCATTCAACTGCATGTGTTTCTCCAATGCTATTGAACAGTAAAATTAATGTTCAGAATTTCACTTTTGCTTTATAACTTTCACTTTTGCTTTATAATCAAATTTAATTCACAGATTTTTGATTGCATCACGGCACATGTTAATTCGTAAGTTATTTAAGTTTGAAAATGCTCATATTGTGCGAAACTGCACATCGGATCGCTGTAAGCGTTCGATTCATGGTCATAGCTATAAAGTTGAATTGTTGCTTAAAGCGTCCAAGCTTGATCATGGTCAAATGGTCTATGATTTCGGATTATTAAAAGGCGTAATCAAAGATATTTTTGACAGTTTTGATCATGCGATCTGCTTCTGGCAATATGATGATGCTGAATATATTGCCGCTTGCAAAAAATTTAGTGCCCGCTGGGTATCTTTACCTGTTTCACCTTCTGCAGAACAGTTCTCACGCATTTTCTTCTATCTGGCACAACAGGTGCTTGTATCGACCATTACCCAAAATGGGGAAGGCGACGTAGAGGTTTATTCGGTGATTGTGCATGAAACCGATACCGGTTATGCGCAAAGCTTTATTGAAGATATTGAAAATGAACAAATGGGCGTGCTCAGTCTTGACCAGATTGTATTTTCTGAACAGGTCCAAGCGGAATGGGCAGATCCTGGAATGTATGAAAAATTACAACAAGGCATTAAATTCCAGAATCCAGCGGTCGATCTTCAAGTACAAATTTGAAGAAAATGAAAAAAGTTTGGGCTGGTCAAAAAAAAATAGGAAGCAAGTATGTCTTTAACGGAACAACAGCAAGCTAAACTCGATAAAATCCAGTTAGATGCAAGTTGGAAAAATGCATTGAGCGATTTTTTGCTCAGTGCCAAAATGGATGATCTAAAACAGTTCTTGCTGACTGAAAAACATGCCGATAAAATTATATATCCCCCTAATTCACTCATTTTTAATGCCTTAAATACAACACCTTTCAACCGTGTTAAAGTCGTTATTCTGGGTCAGGATCCTTATCATGGGCCCAATCAGGCACATGGATTAAGTTTTTCAGTACAAAGAGGGGTTGCATTACCGCCATCTTTACGTAATATTTTCCATGAATTAAATACTGATCTGGGTATTCCTGTTCCCAAGCATGGCGATTTAACCCGTTGGGCTGAACAAGGTGTGTTATTGCTCAATGCGGTATTGACTGTTGAAGCAGGACAACCGACATCACACCAGAAACGTGGATGGGAGGATTTTACTGATCATGTGATTGATGCTTTAAATGAGCAGTGTGAACATATCGTGTTTATCCTTTGGGGAGCCTATGCACAACGTAAAGGACAACGTATCGATCAAAATAAACACCTAGTATTGAAAGCTGCACATCCTTCGCCTTTGTCAGCAAATCGTGGTGGTTTTTTTGGTTGTAAAGTATTTTCAAAAGCAAATAATTATCTGAAACAAAATGGCATTAAGCCGATCAATTGGCAGCTGGACGCATGACACAATCTCCTGAACTAAAAAGTTATCATCCTGATCTGATTGTAGAGGAAGCAATCAACGGCTGGCGCATTGTTCGCCTGAACCGGCCGAAATCTCTACATGCCCTGGATGAATCTATCGTTACTGCACTCTTAGAAGTGTTCCAAGATTTTCACCATGATGATGCGGTAAAAGCGATCTGGCTGGATTCGACCACCCCGAAGGCTTTCTGTGCTGGTGGTGATGTCCGTAAACTTCGTCAGTTGGTCATTAATGATGAAGTTGCAACCGCAAACAAATTCTTTGAACAAGAATATGCGCTAGATTTATTGCTGCATAACTATGCCAAGCCAGTACTGGTTTGGGGTGAAGGTTATGTAATGGGTGGTGGTCTGGGCCTGTTTATGGCTGCACCATTCCGCCTGGTGACGCCTTATTCGCGTTTGGCAATGCCTGAAATTAATATCGGCCTGTATCCGGATGTCGGTGCGACACGCTTCTTGGCCGATCGAGGCGCGATTGGTCTGTTTACTGGTTTAACTGGTTCCATTATGACCTCTGCCGGTGCATATGGGATTGGCTGGGCAACCCATATTTGTGATGCACAGCGTGATAATGTGCTGGACAAAGTGCTGAATATTGATTGGGGGCATTATCCGGCAGGAGATTTTCGTGCCATTGATGATACTTTAAACAGTATGCACCGTCCGGTAGGTCCCGGACCTTTACAAAATTCACTGGATGTCATTCATAGCGTTTGCCGTGGGGTGAACTTTGAACATGACTATGAATCTATTATTGGGCTGAGTGATGCACGCAGTGATTGGCTTCGTCAAGCGAGTGAAAATCTGCAAAAAGGTTCGCCTACTACAGCAGCATTAACCTGGTTATTATGGCAGTGGGGCAAGCGTGTTCATTCTTGGAATGAAGTTTTTGAGCTTGAAACGCAAATCTCCAACTGGAAGATTCGTCACCCTGATTTCGTCGAAGGTGTACGGGCGCGTCTGGTTGATAAAGACCTGTCTCCGGAATGGATAAAAGGCAGTGATTTCTCTTTAAAAACCATCTTGTCTGACTGTCCGCCTGTGACCAATATTCAAAGCTGGAATGATCTGTTGAAGCATTACGGTATCATCAGTTAAGCAGATGACTGATGCTACACAATTGACTGATGAATACTGGATGCAATTTGCGTATGAGCAGGCTGCTATTGCCGCTTCAAAACAGGAGATTCCTGTGGGTGCAGTCATCGTCAGTCAAAATCAGATTATTGGTGCAGGACATAATGCACCTATTTCTTTAAATGATCCCACGGCTCATGCTGAGGTTCAGGCTTTACGCCAAGCCTGTACAAATCTGAATAACTACCGATTACCTGAAGACGCGGTACTTTATGTGACTTTAGAGCCGTGTACCATGTGTGTTGGGGCTTTGATTCATGCACGGGTCTCCAAGGTCGTGTTTGGTGCCACTGAACCGAAAGCAGGTTCCTTAATTAGCGTGCGTCGATTATTTGAAACCGGTTACTACAATCATGTTTTCGAGTATGAGGCAGGGTGTATGCAAGAACAGTGTTCCCAGCAGCTCAGCAATTTTTTCAAGATGCGCCGTGAGCAAAAAAAATTGCAGAAGTTACAAGAAAAATCTCTAAATAATCAAAATCATTAGGGTCTGTTGACATTTGTTGCTTAAAAAAATAGCGAGATAGTAAAATTAAATCGCCAAACCCAATTTTACTCTCGCTATGCCTCGTACAATGCTGAATG
>NZ_JBIQOC010000020.1:0-48076 GCF_044130295.1 Acinetobacter uliginosus
CTTCCGTACAACTGACGTAACTGGCGCGATTTCTTTGAAAGAAGGCGTTGAAATGGTTATGCCTGGTGACAACGTAGAAATGTCAGTAGAATTGATCCACCCAATCGCAATGGACCCAGGTCTACGTTTTGCGATCCGTGAAGGTGGTCGTACAGTTGGTGCTGGTGTTGTTGCTAAAGTAACTGCATAAGTATTGATTGTGTAAAAAAAGCGTCCCTCTGGGACGCTTTTTTTATGGTTTTTATTTTCTATACTTAAAATTATATTTTAAGTCGGGTGATTTTCTGTGGCACAAAAGAAGTGATAATTTATTGTCCTATTCCTTACCTCGGAATAAAGCAGGGCTTTATTTCCTTGCGTCGAAAAAAATAATTTGACTTATTGTGCTTTTCTCTTGCGTCGGAACAAAGCAGTGCTTGTTCCCTTGCGTCAAAATAAAGCAGTGCTTTATTTTTCCTCATGTCCTAAACTGATATTTTCCTGACCCTATCTGCACTTATAGCAAGTTTTTAAACACGTAATATAACAATCAAGAAAAACAAAAGTGAATCTAGTTATATCGTTGCTAGATAGGAGTAAAGCATCATGAATGCAAAGGTTAATATGAGCAATCGTGCCGGTGCCAGTTTTCCTGTACGCCGCATGAACTTTGATTTTGAACACGTCCCGGAATACTGGATGAATGGTTCAGCCGGGTTGACACACTTTATGACAGCGCTATCAGCGTTGTTTCCTGCAGGCGAACAATTTTTTATCGACAGTGTTCGTGCCGTACGTCATCATCCTGCCTTAAAAGACAATGTAGAGTTACAAAGGGAAATCTCTGCTTTTATTGGCCAGGAAGCTATGCATACCCAGGAACATGTGGCTTTTAATGTATCAGCACAAAGATATGGGCATGATGTGGAGACCTTAGATCGCTATACTGATAAAGTGATTCAGACCACACGTAAATTGATGGTGAAAATAGCTAAACCTGTGGGTATTACTCAGGAAATGGTGGATTTGACTGCAACCACGGCGCTTGAGCATTTTACTGCGACCATAGCATCGCAGCTTTTAAGCAATGCCCATATCCAGGAACTCATGACCGATGAAACCATGAAAACCATGTGGATGTGGCATGCAATTGAAGAAAATGAACATAAAGCAGTGGCATATGATGTATTCGAAGAAGTCTTTGGTAAGGGATTGAAGTCATATGCTCTGCGCACTTCTTCATTGGTGATTGCAATGGCCACTTTATTTATCGTACAAAGTTATTTCCTTGCACGTCTTTTAAAACAGGATCAACAGCTTAACCTTGATTCACTACAGGAGATTTATAGCTATGCCTATAGTCCATCTAAAGGCGTGATTACCGGTATGGGTAAGGAAATGTTGTGGTATTTCAAGCCCGGTTTCCATCCGAATGATGTCGATACCCACGGTTTACTGGAAAAATGGAAGGCTAAATTAGCCTTTTAAGCTGAAAAATGAGAGAGCGATAATGATTGCTCTTTTTTTTACTCGATTTTTATCACAAAGTTTTTATAATGCGAGGGTTAATTTTATATAAGATGAACGAAGATGATTCGTTTGATGCAAGCTGCGGATGTGTCGACTGTAGCAAAGATTGAAAGATTGGTCCAAAGCCATCCCTGGAGCGTTAAACAGTTTGAAGAAGCTGTCAGTAGTTATCAGAGCACAGTGATTGAACAAAATGGTCGGGTGGTTGGATTTTGTATTTTACAACCTGTGCTGGATGAAGCGAATTTGCTGTTGATGGCGATTGATCCATCTCAGCAGGGCAAAGGTCTAGGTTTTAAGCTACTGGATGCATCGCTTGCTATGCTGAAAAATAATCCCGTACAAATTTTTCTGGAAGTACGGGAGTCTAACACTCCTGCAATCAAGTTGTATGAAAAAGCAGATTTTCATCAAATCGATTTACGTAAAAATTATTATCCAAATCCGGATGGATCAAAAGAGCATGCCATCATTATGGTGAAAGCATGCACAGATGATTTTGCAAGTTTGTTTAAATAGGAATGGTGATATTACTTGATGATGGGGTTGTTCCAGCCCGAAGGTAATGTCGTCATCAGGGAGTTACCCAATTGCTGAATTTCTTCAGGGTTCAGCAAGCGGTTTAAGCGTCGCCATTGCCCATCAATCAACAGTTCCAAAGGTACATATTGCGATTTATAGTTCATTTTATCGGAATGCGGAACCCAATAGCCTAGATAGACGTAAGGCAAACTTAAAGCTCTGACATGTTCAATCTGTTTGAGTACGGCAAAAACCCCTAGAGAACGGCGACTTTCATCAGGATCAAAGAAGGTATAGACCGCAGAAATTCCATCATCTAGCGGATCGCAGCTAGAAACAGCCAGCAGTTTGTCATCTTTCCAGAATTCGATAAAGAAACTGTCCGTACAGCTATGTACTAAAAATTTTTCGAATTGGTCCAGACTTGGTGGGAACATATCACCATCGGCATGACGTTCATTGATGTAGCGTTCATAGAGCTGATAATGAATGTTGGAAGCATCGGCTGTGCGGGTAATTTTGACCGTCAGATCCTGATTACGTTTCCATGCCTTCTTTTGCGTATTGTTCATTTCAAATTCGGAAACAGGTACGCGGCAAGATAAACATTGACGGCAGAGATGGCATTCAGGACGATAGACAAAATCGCCACTACGACGAAACCCCAGACGTGAAAGTTCAGACAGGCTGACCACATCAATGCGATGGGCAGGATCTAAAAAGACCATCCGTGCCGATTTTTGTTCCAGATAACTACAGTTATGCGGTGGCGTAATGTAATACTGTAAATCATTGAGCAGGGACTTTGGGTGATACGAATTCATGGCAATCCCTCTTTTATTTTCATTCCATTAAACGCGCTTTTTGCGCTATTGTTTTACTTGAAAATACACCCTCTTGATATTTTTTCCAATCGATAGCGGACTGTTTTACAACATCTTGTAACGAATTAAGATATGCTTGGCGAGAAAGTGTACAGGCTCCCAGGCTGAGTAGATGATCATTGACCAATTGACAGTCAATCCAGGGCAAATTATTTTCCTGTCCAATCAGCATTAAAGTATAAAACGCCATTTTTGAGACATCGGTTTGCGTGCTAAACATCGACTCACCAAAACAGCCGTGTCCAATGGTCACGCCATACAATCCACCAACGACTTTGCCTTCATCCCATACCTCAATACTATAGCCATAACCAGCTTCAAACAGCTGACAATATCCCTCAATAATGTCTTCCGAAATCCAGGTGTCATTGGCATAGCTGCGCGGCAGGGCACAAGAGCGGATGACCCGTTCAAAAGCCTGATTGACCGTGATTTGATAATCAAACTTTTTCATGTTGCGAATTAATGACTTACTTGGATGATAATCCTGCGGACGGATAATGCAACGTGGTTCCGGACTCCACCAGCAGATCGGTTCACCTTCAGAAAACCAGGGGAATAAGCCATGGGTGTAGGCTTCAAAAAGCGTAGAAGGGGAGAGGTCAGCACCGATGCAGATTAATCCCTGGCCATCGGGATCAGCCTCGATGGGGTCGGGGAAAATGAAGTCTGAGGGAGATAATGGATGCATGGGATTCAGCCTGAACGAGAAGAGTAACTGGCAATAAACATTTATGATTTTTATCATACAAAAAAAAACCGCCCAAAGAGGACGGTTTTTTTGAGTTGAATTGATTTATTTAAATCAGTCAGCCAAAGCATCTAGATATTTCTCGGCATCCAGTGCAGCCATACAGCCTGAACCTGCTGAAGTAATCGCCTGGCGGTAAATACTGTCGGCAATATCGCCTGCAGCAAATACACCCGCTACAGAGGCAGCAGTGGCATTACCTGCAGTACCGCTTTGTACCTGGATATAACCGTCACGCAGGTTAAGTTGACCTTCAAACATGCTGCTATTCGGTTTGTGACCAATGGCAACAAACAAGCCCGTAACGTCTACATCCTGTTTAGAGCCATCTTGGGTAGACTGTAGGCGTACAGAAGTTACGCCGCTATTATCACCTAAGACTTCTTCCACCTGATGGTTCCAGATAATGCTGATTTTGCCTTCTTTTTCTTTAGCAAAAAGATGATCTTGAAGGATTTTTTCAGAACGCAATGAATCACGGCGATGAACCAGGGTTACATGTGAAGCAATATTCGATAGGTAAAGCGCTTCTTCTACAGCAGTGTTGCCACCACCGACCACCATCACTTTCTGGTTTTTATAGAAGAAACCATCACAGGTTGCACATGCGCTTACACCTTGACCCATGAATTTAGCTTCAGATTCAAGACCCAGATACTGAGCCGTTGCACCGGTTGCAATGATGAGGGCATCACAGGTGAACTCTTCCATGTCGCCTTTTAAAACGAACGGGCGAACGCTTAAATCCACTTCGTTGATATGGTCATAGACAATGTCGGTGCCAAAACGTTCGGCATGGGCTTGCATGCGTTCCATCAGGGCAGGGCCGGTCAGGCCTTCCGGATCACCCGGCCAGTTGTCAACTTCAGTGGTTGTCGTGAGTTGTCCACCCAGTTGCAAGCCTGCAATCAGGGTAGGCTTCAAGTTTGCACGCGCTGCATAGACTGCTGCGCTATAGCCAGCAGGACCCGAACCTAAAATAATCAGTCTTGAGTGACGTGCGCTCATCCGCTGCATCCTTTTTTATTTAGAAATTTGTGGAATTATACGTGAAACTGTATAACAGTGGTGTGAGATTAAAGTCGATATTATTGATCATGCAAATCGATTTGAGCTATATAGAACAATAGTGCTGTGCTAGATATTCAATCTGGTATATTTCTAAGCAGCGGCCACTACATAATATTGCATCTTTTTTTGTGGAACAGGTGCATAATACGCGTTTATTGTGAAACTATTTTGTCTTAGTTTCTTACAAAAACATGAATGAAAAATTGGTTACAGGACAGTATATGACTGCGGTGTCGAGTGTTTATGCACAGCGCTTAATAAAGACATTATTTTTAGTCTCATTTGGAATTTATTTATTCCTTGCAACAGTGACCTATACGCCTTTTGATCCGGGCTGGATGCACATTTCCAGTGATACCCAGCAGGTGTCGAATGCCAGTGGGGTTGCCGGAGCGTGGATCGCAGATTTACTGTTCGGTTTTTTAGGCTGGGCAAGTCTGCTCATTCCAATTTTTCTGTTTGTTGAGGCAATTCAGGTCTGGTGGCCGTATAGCTTTTTGAATAAGCCTTTTCGCTATGCTGCACAGTTCTTTATTTTGCTGGCGACAGCAAGTTTGTTGTATCTGTATTGGCAGGTGCCGGCAGATACGCTGGACAATTCGTCGGGCGGTATCATTGGGTATGAATTGGGGCAAAGCCTTACCCAGATTCTAACCATTTATGGCGCAACCCTTTTCCTGCTACTGTTCTGGTTTGTGTTATTCACCTTTGCATTTGGGGTGAAGTGGAACAAAACCTGGGACACCCTCAGAGCAACCCCTGCCTATTTACAGGACTTATTTTATAAAAATGTGCCGGAAGCCGAATCTGCATTTGACCGGACAAATCCTGAAGTCAAAAAATCATTGCTAAATAATAAGCAAAAAACAGCCACAGAAAAAGTATCAGTAGTCGCCGAACATAAGGAAGTAGAACTATCCCCAATCGTTCGAGATCCGGCTGCAGAGCGCCTGTTTAATGACATGGTTGAAAGAGAGCAGTCTGCACAGCAACAGCTGATGGATGATGAAGACGAGGCAGAATTTGAACAGATTTTAGAAAAGGCCCATCGTCTGGAACAGAATACACAGCGTGTCGTGGCTACAGGTGAAGTCTGGCGTGCCTTACATTCCGATGACAACCAGAAACATAAACAGGATATTGATGCACTGTTAAAAGCGGCTGAAGAATCTGGGCCTCATACACCACATGACCATTTACAAGCCTTTGTTCATGAGCAACCTGTCGCCACAACTCCCCAGACCTCGAAGCAAAACCTGGATTGGGATGATGACGAAATCTTTGACGAATTGCTTGCCGCTGTGCCGGGTGGAAAAACGGCTACAGATGTACATACGCCATTTAATCCTGTAAATCCAGAACCCGCAGCAGTCATTCATGAAGAAAAGATGGTGGCGGCGGCCTCTGTGAATATTGCGGCGTCACCACAACTCAACAGTACGTCTAAAAATAGTGCATTGGATGACGAGTTTGATGAGCTGGATGATCTGCTGGTCGATGATTTACCGGTAGATAATTTACAGATAGATCAGCTGGAGCCAGCGGCACCTGTGGCACGTACCACGAGTAGTTATGCTCAATCCTCAGCCTTTGTACGTGCAGAAATCAATACTCAATTGCAGTCGCAATCCACCATTTCCGAAGATGAAAAGGCCTTGATTGCTTCCAACAAAGATGCCTTCCGTGAAGTTTGGCAGGAAACCGCTGGAAAACCTGTCGATGAGTTTGAGTTGGATGAGGATGATTTTGATCTGGATGCGCCTTTGACCGATGCCAGTGGCCGTCCAATGTCACGCGCGATGCAAGTCGCAGAAAAGCGTCGTGATCTTTCTCCGCTACCAGGTTTGGAATTGTTGGATAAGGTTGACCCGAATAAAAAGGTCAATTTTACGGCAGAACAATTGGCGCGCTTGTCTGAGTTGCTGGAAATTAAGTTACAGGAATTCAATGTCAAAGCCAAAGTGGTCGAAGCACAGCCTGGGCCTGTAGTGACACGTTTTGAACTGGATTTGGCACCTGGGGTGAAAGCGTCAAAAGTGACCAATATTTCTCGTGACTTGGCACGTTCTATGTCTATGGCATCGGTACGTGTGGTTGAGGTCATTCCGGGTAAGCCTTATATCGGAATTGAAGTGCCGAACAGCAGCCGTGAAATGGTTCGTTTGATTGAACTGGTCAAAACACCAAAATTTGAAGATCCAAATGGCATTCTTTCTATGGCCATGGGCAAAGATATTTCGGGTAATCCTGTAATTACCGAACTGGGTAAGGCACCGCATATGCTGGTCGCCGGTACAACCGGTTCGGGTAAATCGGTTGCGGTAAACTCGATGATTCTGTCGATGTTATTGAAGTACACGCCTGATCAGTTGCGTCTGATCCTGATTGACCCGAAACAGCTGGAACTGGCGAACTATAATGATATTCCGCATTTATTGACGCCGGTCGTGACCGACATGAAAGATGCGGTCAGCGCCTTAAACTGGTGTGTGAATGAAATGGAACGTCGCTATAAGCTGATGTCTTTTCTGAAGATCCGTAAGCTCAGCGACTATAACCGCAAAGTCGAAGAAGCAATTGCCAATGGTGAAGAACTGTTTGATCCTACCTGGAAAGCCAGCGAATCGGTTGTTGGCGAACGTGCACCGCGTCTGACTCCATTGCCGTCCATTGTGATTGTAGCGGACGAATTCGCTGATATGATCATGCAGGTGGGTAAAAAAGCGGAAGAAATGATTACCCGTTTGGCGCAGAAATCTCGTGCTGCGGGAATTCACCTGTTGCTTGCGACCCAACGTCCTTCGGTGGATGTGATCACCGGTTTGATTAAAGCCAATATTCCAACCCGCGTAGCACTGCGTGTGAACTCGAAAATTGACTCGCGGACCATTCTGGATGCTGGTGGTGCAGAGGACTTGCTAGGTCATGGTGACATGCTGTTCCTCGGCCCAGGCAAGATTGAACCCGAACGTGTGCACGGCGCCTTTATTGCCGATGACGAAGTGAACCGTATTTGTGATGCTTGGCGGGAGCGTGGTGAACCAAATTACGTGGATGAGATTCTGACGCCTTATGATGAAGAGCCTACTTCACGTGGTTTTGAAGAGGGTGATGGTGGTTCAGACCGTGATGCGCTTTATGACCAATGTGTATCTTTTGTGCTGGAAACCCGCAAGGCATCCACTTCTTCGCTACAGCGCAAGTTTAGCCTGGGTTATAACCGTGCTGCACGCATCATTGACCAGATGGAAGAAAATGGCATCGTCAGCGGTATGGGTGCCAACGGTAAACGTGATATTTTAATTTAAGTGTAAATATCTTCCAAAGGCCTGCAAATGCAGGCCTTTTTCTTGAGCACAATTGGAAGATATCAGGTAAATTAAGTGAATATTCATTAAAAACAAAAGTATCATGCAGCTCAGGAAAAGACTGAAATATTTCATTAAGGATACAGATAGAGCATGAATATTGTCATGGCGCTATTTCCATTGATCATTTTGATTGCAATGGGATATCTACTTAAACAGACGCGTTTTCTCACAGATGAATTTTGGGGAAACTCTGAAAAGCTCAATTATTTTATCTTGTTTCCTAGCTTGCTCTTTTTGAATTTATCTCATGTCGAGCTGGATATGGCTACCGTATCGAGCATGCTGGGAATCTTGATTTTGATAATCTTGCTGGCAGCGATGGCTCTTTTTGTGGTCAAAAAAATCTATAACATTCCGGTACAGCGTTTTGGCGTGTATATGCAAAGCCAGGTGCGCTTTAATACCTATATCGGCCTGTCGCTCATGGCATCTTTATTTGGACCGAAAGGCATGCAAATGTTTGCCATGCTGATCGCTGTCGCGATTCCTTTAGTGAATATTTTATCGGTACTGGCATTATCGACCTTGAGCTGGCAAACTCTTGGAAAAACCGTTATTTCGATTAGCAAAAATCCGTTAATTCTCGGCTGTATTGTAGGTGTAGGTTTTAATCTTCTGGATTTGAGCGTCATGCAAAGTGTTGAGCAGCTATTTAAACTGCTGGCTGCCATGAGTTTGCCTTTGGGCTTGCTGTCAGTCGGTGCAGCACTGCAATTTGATCAGTTCAGAACAAATATCTATCGTTTATTGATGAATGTGTTTGGGCGTTTGCTCATCATGCCCATTTTGGCATTTGCAGTATGTTGGGCTTTTCATCTAAGTCATTTAGAGCGCATGATTCTGGTGGTGTTTTTTAGTTTGCCGACCGCTTCTGCCTCTTATATTCTGACCCGGGTGTATCAAGGCGATCATCGATTAATGGCGGCCGTGATTAGCTTGCAGACCCTCTGTTTTGCCGTGACTTTTCCTGCATTGATGCTCTTGCTGGCTTAAAATAAAACGCTTAAAAGAAAATGAGTGTGATAAAAAAATACCTGGCTGTTCTATGCAAACTGCCAGGTATTTTATGGATTACTTAAGCAAACTTGGCAAGTACTTCCAGGAAGCCTTCGCTTTGGCGCGGGTACTGTGCAATCACATCATGAATGCGTTGACCTTCAGGATTGGTGGCATTGACATCACGGCCATCGGCAACGAATTGAGTCAGTAAACGCTCATAATCATTTGGACGCATATGCTTGAATGCGTGATAAAGCACATGAAAATCAGCATTCACGCCTGCAGGAGGTAGCTGAGTTAAGTAGGCAAATACACGCTCATCTGACCATTCTTCATTGAACGTTGCTGGCTGAGATAATGCCATCGCAATCTCCTTGGTATACTGATTAAAAAAGGCAAAATATGAGGCTAGACCAGCAAACTTAAAGCAGTGCTTTAAGGCTTTGCCTAGTCGCAAGACTTGAAGCTATGCTTCAAGTGAGCTGAATGGGATAAAATACCAGTTCAGCAAGCCTCATATTTTGCCTTGATTCAATTTGCTTGACTAATCAAAATTCAGATTATCGCTCTTCAGGCAAATTGATATTCATTTCTAACATTTCAATATTGGCTTCAGAACGAACCGACATTTGAATGTGTTGTTCATCTACACCACGGACATAGCGGTTGACCACCTGCATGATTTCTTTCTTCATGAGGTCAATCTTTTCCTGACTTAAGCGTTTGCCTAGACCCTGTTCAGAGGCGACAATGACTTTTAAGCGATCTTTAGCAGTCTGTGCACTTGATGGTTTATCCTCACTACTAAAAAGTTTACTCCAGAATCCTGCCATTTCTTACGCTCCAAATAGTCTTGCTAACCAGCCTTTAGGTTTGACTTCAATATGACGGTAAGGACGTTCTTCACCCAAAAAGCGCGCTACAAGGTCATCATAAGCCTGACCTGCAGCTTCTTCAGTAAACAGAATAACCGGTTTACCTTCGTTAGATGCTTGCAGTACGCTCTTACATTCAGGAATCACACCTAGTGTAGGGACACGTAAGATATCTTTAGAAATATCGTCAATGGTTAACATTTCTTGTTTATCGGCACGTTCAGGGTTGAAACGTGTAATACAAAGATGCTTACGGATGCGACCTTCGTTCTGTTCTACCTTTTTGGTTTTGCTGTCCAGCATACCAATAATGCGGTCAGAGTCACGTACAGAAGAAATTTCCGGGTTAGTCACAATGATCGCTTCATCTGCATGATACATGGCCATGATGGCACCACGTTCAATCCCTGCAGGCGAATCACAAATAATGTAATCAAATTCTTGAGAAAGTTCATCCATAACGCGTGCAACACCTTCATCGGTCAAGGCATCTTTGTCACGGGTCTGTGATGCAGGCAAAATATATAAATTTTCAATATCTTTGTCACGAATAAGCGCTTGTTGAAGACGCGCTTCGTTATTCAATACATTCACAAAATCATAAACAACGCGACGTTCACAACCCATAATTAAATCAAGGTTACGTAAACCCACGTCAAAATCGATCACAACAGTTTTGTGACCACGAAGGGCTAAACCTGTTGCAAAAGATGCACTTGTAGTAGTTTTACCTACACCACCTTTGCCTGATGTTACGACAACAATTTTCGCCACCGAATCCACTCCTGTTATGGTTCAAACCCCCTTTTTAAATATGGGGCTTTTGGTGTTTATTTATACATTAAAACTCGAGAACTTCAAAGACAAGTTCTTGATGATCATTCAAGTAAATATGGACAGATTTTTTCAGGACATGTTGTGGAATGTCATCCGCCACACAATATGTCCCTGCAATTGATACCAGTTCTGCTTCCAGTGAATGGCAGAAAATCCGCGCTGTACCATTCCCGCCTGCGCCGGCGATGACTCTACCACGTGCGCTACCATAAATATGTATATTTCCTGAAGCAATGACTTCAGAGCCGCTATTGATTCCGGCGTTAAGAATAATATCGCCATGATCCTGAACTAGGCATTGACCGGTGCGCAAAATTTCATCGTGATAAGAGGTCACATGGCTGATGACACGAGCTGGTTTGACGGGCTCTTCTTCAGCATCTTGGGGCAGGGCAGAGTCAACTTCAGGTTTGGCCTCAACCACTTGTTCTTTGGTCGCTTTAATACGCTGTAAGGGTTTGTTGTCTGCGGGCAGAATAGGAAACTGAATGGCCCGGGCTTCATCGGAAAGAATACCGTCAATCACGCCCATCGGCTGTAGATCCAGACTGATTAATAGCTGAATCAGTGCTATCAGTTCCTGTTCTACCGTGCTGTCAATAATGACCAGCGTGCCATGAGAAGCAGTTTCTTGGAGCATTTGAGTCAATTGCTGGCGGATTGCATTGTGATCATTGGTGTCAAAAGTTAATCGGGTAAAATTAACCATTCTGCCTGTAATCCGTATATCAGCCATAATTATTCCTTAAGACTTCTGACTCATTAATTTTATGTCGAAGTGATGTTGTAAATAGAGCAAATGCTAGAACAAATTGCAGCTTTTCTCTAGCCACGTTTTCAATATTTTTAATCTCATGATCATTCTTTAACTTGATCATGCTGTTCCAGGATTTGTTGCCATTGTTTTATTTTCACTTGCTGGCGAATGGCTTCTAAACTTTCAAAAACAGCCGATTCCACCAGTTTTTCCACATGGGTATTATTTTCAAATTGTATTTGGCTGATTTTATTTGAAATTTCTAAATATGCCAGATTTTTTTCATTTTTATGACCGTATGCAAAAGGTTCAATCAGCCCCAGGGTGATATTTTCTCCCAAACGTTGTCCAATGCTCTGGATTTGTTGCTCAATGCGTCCCCCCACAATCGGAATCAGGCGCAATAATTGGGTCAGTTCAGGGGTGTCTTCAATGGCACGATTGACAATGTCGCCGATATTTTCAGCAATCATGATTTTTTGCGCTTGCAGCTCTTTGCCTAAAGACTCTTGCAAAATATCCGCCAGGGCAGCGGCAAACATATCACGGTGATGGGCAACCAGATCTTCAATCAGTTTTTTATGTGTGGTACTGGTCGAGAGTTCACGTTTTATGCCATCTAAGACCGTAAGTACAATACGGCTGGTGAGTTCTTCAAGCACCATGTGGTAATAGAATTTAGCCCGCCGATACCAAGCGTCCGGAATGACTTTATAACCATGCTGGTGCAGGTTGTAGCCGATGGCCCCGGCACGTAATAAACGTAAGAAACGCAGCTGCGGAATAATGGAGAGAATTTCGTACCAGTGAATAAAGGGAAAGAAAAACCAGCGCTTATGATGTTGCCCAACGACCGCAATTATCCAGCGGGCCAGCAGTTCAATGACCAGAAAACTGGTAAACCAGCTTTCGGTAATGATGACCCAGGGACGCAATGAGTTACGGTAAAACTGCAACAGCTCGGGAAGATGAATGAAGTCAAACAGCCAGCCGCCAAAATCACTCATCAGAATGGCATTGGCACTAAGACAGAACAGGTTGATGATGATCAGAATCATCATAAAAATGTCATAGCCCAGTGCGACTTTCCATCCCCAGGTGCCTTTTTTTACAAAAGAAAAAGTTGGGGGCTTAATCTGGTCGTCTTGCTTCATTTTCTTCCTTAGGTATGCTTAAGCTTTCGCAGCCAATTCTTGCTGCATGCGTTCAATCAGCTGGTCTTTTTCAGTCCATAGTTCATGCACCCATTGTTGAAAACGTTCACGATATTCAGCATCATCTTCATAATTACCGCCTAATACCCAGTCTGGAATCTCGATTTTACGCAAATTCACCGCAATGCGATTGACCTCTCCTAGCCAGAAATCGCCATAACCTGGGACACCATCCGGATAAACAATAGTCATGTCGACCAGCGCATCAATTTTGTCACCTAAAATGTTGAGGGCCAAGGCTAAGCCACCCGCTTTAGGTTTGAGTAAATGCTTATAAGGTGATTGCTGCTGTGCATGTTTCTCTGGCGTAAAGCGCGTACCTTCCAAATAGTTCAATAAGGTAAAAGGTTGACTTAATAACTGTTCACATGCTTTACGCGATTCTTCCATATCACGGGTTTTAAGTTCCGGATTTTTGGCTATCTGTTCCTTGCTATGACGCTTCATCATCGGGAAGCCCAAAATTTTAAAGGCTTGCCCGACGAAAGGAATAAAGATCAGTTCCCACTTGGTAAAGAAACGGGTAAGTGGCATGCGGGTTAAACCAAAGTATTGATTTACCGTAGTATCCACCCAGCTTTGATGGTTGCAGGTCATCAGGTAACGGCCTTGCATACTGAGCTCTAAACCTTCCTCAATCGTGATATCCCACTTTAAGTTGGGCAATACATGGTCGATCAGCCAATTATTGACACTGAGCCAGCTGTTGGTAATTTGAATGTTGGTTTCGTCTACTTTTCGTGATTTTTTAATGAGTTTGGTTAATCCCAAAGCGAGTACAGGTGGTCCATGAAAAAAAGTGCTTCCAGTAATGACCGATCCGACAGTAAGCCCGCGAGATATTTTTTTTAATATCGGTTGCTTGGTATTTTGAGATGACATATAAAAAAAGGCCTTAAAAGAAAATCATCAAATGTTTTTATGCAGTATTCAATATAATTGCAGAATTTAAAATAAAAAAGTCTATTCATACAAGTATGAAGAAATTGTGCGTAAGTTATTCTGAAGATCGATAAGAAATATTACAAAATGTAACTAATCAATGTATTATTTACAAAAAATCAATGGTATGCCGATTTTTTTTAATTCATTATTCCAGCATACGATAAAACACAAGAAGGAGGCATGCGATGCGTGCACTAGTCATTTCAGCAGCAGTAGCAGGGGCATTGGCACTATCAGGCTGTCAAACAACTGGCAACAACATTGGCGGTATGGAATACGATAAAACAGCAATTGGCGCAATAGTGGGTGCAGCTGCGGGTTATGGTCTTTCTAAAAGTAACGCAAATACAAGCGCTCAAAATAACCGTGCTGCAGCAATTGGTGCTGTATTAGGCGGTGCAACAGGTGTATATCTGGACAATAAAGAGAAAAAATTACGTCAACAAATGGCGGGTACTGGTGTAGATGTTACACGTAATCCGGATGGTTCTGTTGGCCTGATTATGCCAGGTAACATTACCTTTGATACCAATAAATCAAATATCAAACCGAACTTCTACGCGACTTTGAACAAAGTTGCGCAAACACTGACTGAAGACAACAAGAGCGGTATTCTTGTAACAGGTTATACAGACAGCACGGGTAATGACTCGATTAACATTCCATTATCTCAAGCGCGTGCTCAATCAGTAGCTAACTATCTGGCCGGTCAGGGCGTGGCACGTACGCGTATTAATGCACAAGGTCAAGGTTCAGCGAACCCAATCGCATCAAATGCGACAGCTGAAGGCCGTGAACAAAACCGTCGTGTAGAAATCAGCATTTACGCGGTTCAATAATTCTTCATAAGTTCATGATGAATTGAAAAGACCACCTTCGGGTGGTTTTTTTTATGAATGTCAAATCTGTATTTTAGGTTATGCAAGTTGGGCGCAGATGACTATAATCGAGCTCCAATTAACACGAGGAAATCCTATGTCGTCGGCAAGTCAACTGAATGACAAGCAACTTGAAGCTATGAAATACACTCAAGGGCCCTTGTTAGTACTTGCAGGGGCAGGTTCGGGTAAAACCTCGGTAATTACGCGAAAAGTCGCGCATTTGGTCAAGAATTGCGGTATACCGGCACATCGGATCACGGCCATGACCTTTACCAACAAAGCAGCACGCGAAATGAAGGAGCGTGTCAGTAAATTATTGTCTCGTGAAGAAGCCAAAGGTCTGTCTGTTTCGACCTTCCATACCTTTGGTCTGAATTTGCTCCGATTGGAACTCAAACATACCCCATTAAAAAATAATTTTTCTATTCTGGATGCCGATGATTGTAAGCGCATCCTGATGGATTTAATGCACCGTGATAATTTATCCGGCGCGGAAAGTAAAGAACTCATTGCCAAGGCAATGAAGATGATTTCGGACTGGAAAAATGACCTAATTCCACCGGAACAAGCACATACCACCTGTGAAACCGCTGAAGATGTCCAGTTTGCGCATTTATATCAGCTTTATGAACGCAACTTGCGTGCCTATAATGCCGTGGATTTTGACGACCTGATAGTGATGCCAACTCGCCTATTGCAGGAAAATGCTGAAGTCCGAGATAAATGGCAGAACCGGGTGCGTTATCTGCTGGTGGATGAATATCAGGATACCAATACCGCACAGTATATTCTGGTGAAACTGCTGGTCGGTGTGATGGGACAGTTCACTGCGGTAGGCGATGATGACCAGTCCATTTATGCCTGGCGTGGGGCAAAGCCTGAAAATATGGCTTTGTTGAAGGAAGATTTTCCGAATTTAAAAGTCATTAAATTAGAACAAAACTACCGTTCCACCAGCCGTATTTTGAAAGCGGCGAATACGGTGATTGGCAATAATCCGCATATTTTTGATAAAAAACTCTGGTCGGATAAAGGTCACGGTGAAGTGATTCGCGTGATTACTTGCCGTAATGATGATGATGAATCCGAACGCGTAGTGAAGGATCTGATCACCCATAAGCTGATGAATGGGAAAAACTGGAAGGATTATGCGATTTTGTATCGCGGTAATTTTCAGGCCCGTATTTTAGAAACACAGCTGCGTCAAATGCAAATTCCATACAAGCTTTCCGGGGGCCAGTCTTTCTTTGCTCGTGCAGAAATTAAAGACATCATGAGTTATTTGCGTCTGATTATTAACCCTGAAGATGACAGTGCATTTTTACGGATTATTAACACGCCGAAACGTGCCATTGGACCTGTAACCTTAGAAAAGTTAGGTCTATTTGCACAGGAAAATCATTTGTCATTGCTGGCAGCGGCAGGTGATCAGCGCCTGACCATGGTGATGCCGAAAAAAGCGACTACACAACTGGCTGAATTTTCTGATTTTATTGGAAATTTTACCCGTAATTTACTAGATGATGACGAGCCTGTGCCAATTATTCGCCAGATGATGCAGGAAGCAGGCTATATCGATTACATCAAGGAATCCGCAGCAACGCCAGCGCAGGAAAAAACCAAGCTGGATAATATTGAAGTGCTGTATAGCAGCATTCAGAGTCTAATTAACCGCGCTGAAGATGTGGATGACAAGAATATTGAAAGCGTGATTCGTAAAATGGTACTTCTGGATATGCTGGAGCAGCAGCAAGAAGAAGAAGATACCGATAAAGTGAATTTATTGACTTTGCATGCATCCAAAGGTCTGGAATTTCCTTATGTCTATCTGATTGGACTGGAAGAAGAAATTCTGCCGCATAAAAACTCGATTGCAGCCGAAACCGTGGAAGAAGAACGCCGTTTGATGTACGTGGGTATTACCCGTGCCCGTCAAGGTTTGACCATTACTTTGGCTGAGCAGCGTAAAGCGGGCGGACAGATGAAACAGATGACCCCAAGCCGCTTCCTGGATGAATTACCGCAAGATGAACTGGAATGGCTAGGTCGCAAGAAAAAATTGGCAGGCAATATTGATCCAAAATTACAAGCCCAGCATTATCTGGAAAATTTACGCGCCCTAATCAAGCGTTAATTCACGATTTAAACCATGCAACATTTAAACTATGCAATTAGGAAAAAACAAATGAAAGTTCAAGTGAAAGTACTCGATACACGTTTAGGCAATGAATGGCCGATGCCTACCTATGCGACTTCGGGTTCAGCAGGTTTGGACTTGCGTGCTTGTGTCGATGAAGCGACTGTCATTGAACCGGGTCAAACAGTATTGGTGAAAACCGGTTTGGCTATTTATATTGAAGATACAAATTTTGCTGGCTTAATTTTGCCGCGTTCAGGTCTGGGGCATAAACATGGGATTGTTCTAGGCAATCTGGTGGGCCTCATTGATTCAGATTATCAAGGTGAATTGATGGTATCGGTTTGGAACCGTAGCCAAACAGCATTTACTTTACAACCGGGTGAACGTTTAGCGCAGTATGTGCTGGTTCCTGTTGTTCAAGCGCAGTTTGATATTGTGAATGAATTCGAAGCGACTGAACGTGGTGCAGGCGGTTTTGGCCATACCGGTAAAGGTTAAGCCCTGATTTAGTTTTAAGATGGAGTACCTGATGAACAAGCAGCTATATTTTGTTTATCAGGTTTCATTTTAGAAATAATCTTATTTAAAATATTAATCACATTTATAATAAAATGAACTGCTTAGAATATTTTTTAATATTGTATTGATGGGGGGATTTCTTATACTTAATGTTATTTTTTCTATGTTTACTTAGGTAATTGGTTTTTAAATAGAATTTATTTTCATTCCTTTCTTTTAATTAATAATATATTTATATTTCAAATATATAGTTTATATTTGTATACGTATTTACTATATTTTTATCATTGATTAAAAAGATGAAATGCTTTTAGAATGTGAATGAACAATCTCCTCCCTGACATGATGGACTGGCAAATTTGGATCCACTTAAACCTTTCATAAATTTTTATTTCATAAATTATTGTAAATAGAAGAAATAATTATGAATTTACAAAATAAAAAATTCCCATCACAAATTTTTCGTGCCTATGATATTCGTGGACACATATCACTTTTGACGCCTGAACTTGTCAAAGCCATTGCCTATGGACTGGTGATGCAATATCAAAAGTTAGGGCAAACTCAACTGGCTATTGGTTACGATGCGCGCTTAACTAGTCCCCAATATGCAGAAATTATCAGACAAGTGTGTCAAGAAAAAGGGCTGCATGCCATAATTATTGGCTGTTGTTCGACTCCCTTGCTGTATTTTATTGCACGTCAATTTGAGGGTAATGGCATTATGCTGACTGCCAGTCATAATGCCAAAACAGATAATGGCGTGAAATGGATTATTCAAGGCGAACCGCCGTGTCCGGATCAGATTCAACAGGTAGCTTTAGCGGCTTGCTCGATTTTTGCTCCAGAAGAAAAAATTCTGATTGAACCCATGCAGCATGAAATTGGGGTTAAATATTGTCTTGAATATCAACATGCGCTATTGAAGGACATTCAGTTAAAAAGACCTTTTAAGGTGGTACTGGATGGTTTGAATGGTTCAGCAGGGCGCTGTGCCGTTTTAGTGCTAAAAAAAATGGGCTGCGACCTGACACTGATTCGTTGTGAAGCCAATGGTCATTTTCCCGATCATGCACCCGATCCTTCACAAGAAAAACATCTTGTTGAATTACGAAAAACCGTACTTGAACAACAAGCCGATATCGGTATAGCTCTGGATGGTGATGGTGATCGTCTGGTATTAATAAACGAAAATGGTACGACAATCTCCGCAGATCGGTTGCTGTCTTTATTTTCAGAAATATGCCTGAAGACCCATCCCGGTCATGAAGTGGTTTTTGATGTCAAATGTTCGACCATGGTGGCTAATACGGTTCGTCATTTAGGTGGACAGGCCAAAATGATCCGTACCGGAAGTTCTTTTTTACGCAGCTATATGGCGAAGTCACAAGGCAAAGCGGTGTTTGGCGGAGAATACGCCGGTCATTATGTGTTTAATGATGGGCGCGGTTTTGGCTATGATGATGGTTTGTATGCAGCCTTACGTGTTCTCGAATATTTAAGTCAACAACCGGATTTAACGCTATCAAAAGCATTGCTGGCTTATCCTGAACGCAGTTGTACTGAAGATCTCTACATTAGTACCCATAGTGAAGAACCAACAGCGGTATTACATGATGTTGAAATGAAAAGTCATGATTTTGATGCGCAATTAAGTAAAATTGATGGTGTACGACTTGATTTTGAAGATGGATTTGGCATTATTCGGGCATCGAATACCGGTGAATATTTTACAGTGCGTTTTGATGCGGATAATCCTGTAAGATTAAACGATATTCGACACACATTTGTTTCCATGTTAAGTGACCGATATCCTCAAATCGCACAAGACATTTTAGATGCTCAATAAGGAGAGGTGAATGCCATATCAACATACCGGCCTCGACAAAGCACAAGTTTTGACCGAAGCTTTGCCGTACATTCAACGTTTTTCAGGTAAAACGCTGGTTGTGAAATATGGTGGCAACGCAATGACTGATCCGGAGCTGGAAAGCTCGTTCGCACGTGACATTGTATTGTTAAAAACTGTAGGTTTAAATCCAATCGTGGTGCATGGCGGTGGGCCTCAAGTCGATTCATTCTTGAAACAATTGGGACGTGAATCTGACCGTATTGATGGCATGCGCGTGACTGACCCTGCAACCATGGAAGTGGTGGAAATGGTCCTAGGTGGTAGCGTAAATAAATCCATCGTTAATCTGATCAATCAGCACGGCGGTCGTGCCATTGGTTTGACCGGTAAAGATGGTAACCTGTTACGTGCCCAGAAGTTATTGATGGAAAAAACCGCTGAAGATGGTACGGTTAAGCAGATTGATCTTGGTCTGGTGGGGGAAGTCGTTGGTGTGAAAACCGATGTTCTGGAAATGTTTACCCAAGGTGATTTCATTCCTGTGATTGCACCTCTGGGTGTCGATGAAGAAGGTAATACCTATAACATCAATGCCGATTTGGTGGCAGGTAAAGTCGCTGAAGCTCTAGGCGCAGAAAAACTTATTCTGTTGACCAATATTACCGGTGTGCTGGACGAAAATAAAAACCTGCTGACGGGTTTAACGACCCAGGAAGTGGACCGTTTAATTGAAACGGGTGTGATTTATGGCGGCATGATTCCAAAAGTGGGCTGTGCACTAGATGCAGTCAAAGGTGGCGTGGTCAGCGCACATATTGTTGATGGCCGTGTTCCACATGCCACTTTATTGGAAATTTTTACCGATCATGGGGTAGGAACTTTAATTACCAACCGTGCCAAGCATTAAACCGTGATTTTAAAAAGCCTCCTTGTGAGGCTTTTTTATGGCGACTATTTTGACCCGCTCAATAGACTGATGATTGAAATCTCAATTTTGTCTTAATACATAAAATCGTGATGACTATCGTGAATTGAGATTTGCAACCCTCTGCCCAGTCATGCAAAATAGAAAAATCATGTATTTGCTATTTGATCAAGATTATGTGCCAGTTACTCGGAATGAATTGTGCTACGCCAACGGATGTGACTTTCTCATTTCGTGGTTTCTCTCAGCGTGCTGGCATTACATCAGACCATTGTGATGGTTTTGGCATTGCCTTTTTTGAAGATAAAGCCTGCCGACTTTTTGTTGATAATCAATCCGCAGTTGAATCGCCGATTGCTGAATTGATCCGTAATTATCCCATTAAATCACGCAATGTGATTGCACATATCCGTAAAGCCACCCAAGGTAAAATCAATCTGGAAAATTCACATCCTTTTAGCCGTGAGCTTTGGGGGCGGCAGTGGATTTTTGCCCATAATGGTGATTTACATGACTTTAATCCAACTTTATCGGGGCGTTTTACTCCGGTCGGCAATACCGACAGTGAGCGCGCATTCTGTTATTTATTAGATCAACTGGTACTTAAGTTTGGTTATCATGAACCCAAACTCGATCAGGTGTTCGATTTATTGGCTGAAGTTTCTCCAAAAATAGCCGAACATGGTACCTTTAATTTCTGTCTATCGAACGGTCAGGCACTCTTTACGTATGCAATTACCAAATTGCACTGGCTGGTACGTGAATATCCTTTTAAACCGGCACAATTGATTGATCTGGACGTTGAAGTTGATTTCAGTCAGGTGACGACTCCAGAAGATCGTGTCGCCGTCATTACCACAGAACCTTTAACCCAAAATGAAACCTGGAACGCTTTTGTACCAGGAGAGATGATTTTATTTCAGGATGGCCGACCGGTTCGGAAACAGCAGACTCATGTTGAGCGTTTAGAACGTGAACGCTTGAATCCGGCATTGAAACGAATCACTAAAGCCGATCAATATTGATTGCAATTTCAGATAAAACTTTAGTGTCAGATATTTATTAGATAAATATCTGACTTTATTATTTATAATCGGTTGAAATATTTTAAAATTTTATTGCTAGATTTTAATCTTACTGGCTTCGGGATATTTTTATATAATCGTACTATATTTATCTAATATAATTAAAAAATGACTTCTAAAAAATATAGTTTATAAAATCATGTTAACTCCTGAATAAAGCATTTTTTTAATGAAGCTGGTTAAAAAATACTTTATCCTTTTAGTAGGTATTCTATTATAATTAAATATATATCAATGGGTTATGTTTGTTTTATAAAAAAAACTAAAAGTCGACTGTTTTGGTGCATTTTTATTTGTTTAATATCAATATATTATGAATTTATGTGATTAATCGTTTATATCTGATAGGTGGTCGTAATGAAAATGAAATGGGTTCCAGAATATAATACTGGCATCGATGTGATTGACGATCAACATAAACGAATTCTGGATTACATCAATGAAATTGATGATATCGTTGAAAATACCGACCGTGCGCGTATTAAACAGATTCTTGAAAATATTATTGATTACACTCAGTCGCATTTTACTTTTGAAGAATCTTTGCAGGAAGAGGCGGGTTATAAATACCGCGTACCGCATAAACGTGTTCATGATTTATTCATTAAAAAGATTGAATCTTATCGTGATCGCTTTGAAATGGGACAAGCGATTGAAGGTGAATTGCATGAAGTACTGGCGAAATGGCTGATTAACCATATTCAGCACGATGATGCTGATTATGTCGGTGCTGTAAAACAAAACATGATGGGCATTATTAAAGAAAAAGAACAGAAAAAAGGTAAAAACTGGTTTGCTCGGTTTTTCTCATAAAAGATAAATGAGATAACTACAATTAAAAAAAAGATAATAATCTTGCGCTGCAAATCATTAGGCATAATGGTTTGCTTTTTTCTTTTTGATTTTCAGTTATGAGAAAGGCAAAATAGCGAAAGACTTTTTTTAGGAACGCATCATGCAGGACAATGCTATGACACGATGGCTATCACCGCTGATGGCATTTTGTTTATCTTTTATCATCATTGCCACTTTAGCACCGATTGTAGGGATTCAGCTTGATCGCCAGCTTGATTTTTGGCTGTTATGGTTAGGTACCATGCTTATTTTGGCTTTACCGATCTGCTATTTAGAAATTGCCTTGGCAAAGCGTTCTAAAACCACAGCTTTAAATGCCTTGTCCAGCTTGACCCGTGATGCAGATGCCTCGCAACAATGGCGTATCGTTGGCTGGCTGGCCGTGGTCTTTATTCCGTTCCTGGCAGGCGGCATATTGTCGAATGCGGGCCAATTGCTGGGGTATTTTGCCGCTAATGGAATTACAGCCAATCTTTTATTTATTGCCCTCGCAATAGTTGCAGTTTTACTTTCATTTGCACCACGAAAAATTATTCTGCTTTTAACGGTAATTGGTGTTTTTGCTGCTTTCATTCTGGCCAATGTGATGGGAACCCCTTTACTAGCTTGGCATGTTACAGCGGTTGAATTTAGCGAGTGGGGTAGTGCTACCGTCTTGGCACTGGTAGCAAGTGGTTTAGGCATGGGCTTGTACTGGCAAAGTAGTCTGCCTGCGGTTCAACAGCAAGATACTGCAAGTAAAACTGTATTGCCGATCTGGATTGCACAGTTACTTGCGGTAATTGCTTTTGGTTTCTTTGCTGCCAATGCTCAAATCCCGAGTTTGACTTTTGTGGTTGCCGTGGTGAGTGCTGCGGCCTTGTTATTGCAAATGGCGCGTGAACAGCTGTTACACCGTCAGTTGAATATCGTGATTCAATGGCTGCTTATTTTAGCTGCCGTATTTGTCTGGGCAATTCCAGCTATCACTCCAGTTTTTAATAACGTGCTGATGCTGTGGGGTTTAGTAATTTGCCTGATCTATGCCATTTTTGCTGGATGGATCATGAAAATTAGCCATCTGCGTAAAGCGATGAATTTCAGCAATGAGTTATTTTATAACCTGTGGCGTATTGCGGTTCGTGTGGTGTTACCTGTTTCGATTATTTTGGCCATAATCGCAATTATTGGGCAATTGTTCTGATGAGTGAGACACAACAGGTTTGGATTGCCTATGCAGCACCCGAGCAACAGTTTCATATTGCGGTGCCTTTTCAGCAAGGGATGACCGCTTTAGAAGCGATTGAACAAAGTGGTATTCGGGTACAGGTTGATTTGGCGGAACCGCTTGCTCTGGGAATTTTTGGCATGCGCCTGAAAGATCTGCACCATATTTTACAAGCCGGTGACCGTGTCGAGATTTATCGACCGCTAACTATCAATCCGAAGGATATTCGACGCAAACGTGCAGCAGCCAACCCGGTTGGGCGATATTGTCGTGGAAATCGCTTTAAACAATTGAAGTGATAAGAAAAACCCCTCAATGAGGGGTTTATTTTTATTTTAAAGCGTCTATAGTGGTGGCGCAGTTAAAATCGCTTCTTTTGAACCTGGTAAGCCGGGTTGAGATTCTGGAATAGTTTCTAGACCTTCAATCTTTTGCACCGTACCGGTTTGATCGAAGTAAATTTTTAAATGTTGACCATGTGCTGCAGGAATCTTGGCTTTTTTAGCATAAGTTCCTGGGATGTAGTTGTAGATATAGTCCCAACGTAAAGGATTCATTGGATCTGTGACCGTTGGACTGCCTAGCAAAAAGCGAACTTGTTGGTGGCTCATACCGACTTGAATTTTTGATGCTTGTGCTTGAGTTAATGGTGTTCCTTGAGGAATATCAACTTTATAAACGCCCAAGGTCGAACAGCCTGCGAGCAGTGAAGTGACGAATAACGTCAACATGATTTTTTGCATTTTGCTACACTATCCCAAATTAATTATGATGCATTTGATCCACGGATAGATCATACTGCATCTTAACTTTGTTGCATATTCCAACTTTAAATTTGTTGAGAGACCCTTTTACATGCCTATTTCAAATCAAGATTTACGCAAAGCTGGACTTAAAGTTACGCTTCCACGAATAAAAATATTAGAATTATTAGAAAATTCAAGACAACATCATTTAAGCGCAGAAGATATTTATAAGACTTTACTTGAACAGGGTGAAGATGTCGGTTTAGCAACTGTGTATCGCGTGTTAACACAGTTTGAGGCTGCAGGTATTATTCAGCGTCATCATTTTGAAAATAATCATTCAGTTTTCGAAATTATGCAAGAAGATCATCATGATCATATTGTTTGCCAAAATTGTAATAAAGTGGTCGAATTCACCAATGACGTGATTGAACATGAACAACATGAAGTAGCTGAAAAATTTGGCTTTACTTTAACTGGTCACTCTCTAAATCTGTATGGTTATTGTGATGCAGCGGAATGCCAGGACGCATTACGTAAAAAATAATACTGACTTGGAATCAGTTAAAAAACAGGCTTTATTTGAAGCCTGTTTTTTTTGCATCTTAATCTGGGCCTTAAGCCTGACCATCGAAAGTAATATTCGAACTGGCGCGCATTAAGCGATCGCCACCTTCTTCCGACAACTTGATTTGCAAGCGCAGATCGTTTGGTGAGTCGGCATGCTTAAGCGCATCTTTATAGCTAATTTGCTTGGCTTTGTACAAGTCAAACAGGGCCTGGTCAAAGGTTTGCATACCCAGTTCACGTGAACGTTTCATCAGGTCTTTAATTTCATGCACATCACCTTTACGGATCAGGTCTGAAATTAAAGGCGAGTTGATCAGAATTTCAATTGCAGCACGGCGTCCAGTGCCATCCAGCGTTGGAATCAGTTGCTGGGCCACAATCGCTTTCATGTTTAAAGACAAATCCATAAACAACTGGTTATGCCGGTCTGCTTCAAAGAAGTGAATAATCCGGTCTAGTGCCTGGTTGGCGTTGTTAGCATGCAGGGTGGCAAAGACCAGATGGCCGGTTTCGGCAAAGGCAATCGCATAATCCATAGTTTCGCGTGAACGGATCTCACCAATCAGGATCACGTCTGGTGCCTGACGCAGTGTGTTTTTCAAGGCTACTTCAAAAGAGTCAGTATCGATGCCCACTTCACGCTGGGTAATGATACAGCCTGCATGTTCATGGATAAATTCAATCGGGTCTTCAATGGTAATGATATGACCTTTGGAATTCTGGTTACGATAACCAATAATGGAAGCCAAAGAGGTCGATTTACCTGTACCTGTCGCACCGACAAAAATGATGATGCCACGTTTGTTCATCGCCAGTTCTTTTAAAATGGGCGGTAACTTGAGGTCATCTATGGTTGGAATTACAGTTTCAATACGACGTAAAACCATACCCGGCTGATCGCGCTGTTGAAATGCGCTGACACGGAAACGGGCAGTTTTGTCGCGGTTGTTGATCGCGAAGTTACATTCGCGTGTTTCGGCAAATTCTTTACGTTGCTTATCACTCATAATCGAGTTTAAAAGCTGTCCCACAATTTCACCAGTCAGCTTGGTTTTGGCGATGGGCACAATCTGACCATTAATTTTCATGGATGGTTCAACATCGGCCGTAATAAACAAGTCCGATGCCTTCTGTTGAATCATCAAATTGAGCAAGTCATTAAAATCCATAATAAGAACCCCAATCCGTTTTCAAATTATAAGAATGATTCTGGCTGTTTTGCCATTGTGCGGGCAGTTTGCGCACTGATCACACCTTTTGCAACCAAGGTTTTTAAACTTTGATCAAGTGTGGTCATACCGTAGTTGGCACCAGTTTGAATGGCAGAATACATTTGCGCCACTTTGTTTTCACGGATCAGGTTACGAATGGCAGGAATACCAATCATGATTTCGTGTGCAGCGACACGGCCGCCACCATTTTTCTTCAGCAGGGTTTGTGAAATAACAGCTTGCAAGGATTCAGACAACATGGCACGCACCATGTCTTTTTCTTCGGCCGGGAAGACGTCAATCACACGGTCAATGGTTTTTGCCGCAGAGGTGGTATGTAGCGTTCCAAACACTAGGTGACCTGTTTCAGCAGCAGTCAAGGCCAAACGAATGGTTTCAAGGTCACGCATCTCACCGACCAGAATAATATCCGGGTCTTCACGTAGTGCTGAACGAAGAGCTTCATTAAAGCCATGGGTATCGCGATGCACTTCACGCTGGTTGACCAGGCATTTTTTAGATTCGTGTACAAATTCGATCGGGTCTTCTACCGTCAGGATATGGTCATAACGCTGATCGTTAATATAGTCGATCATGGCCGCCAGCGTAGTAGATTTACCTGAACCTGTAGGTCCGGTCACCAGTACGATACCGCGCGGGTAATTACAGATATCTTTAAAGATCTGACCCATGCCCAGATCTTCAATGGTGAGGACTTTTGAAGGAATGGTACGGAACACAGCACCTGCACCACGGTTCTGGTTAAATGCATTCACACGGAAACGGGCTACACCTGGAACTTCAAAGGAAAAGTCTGTTTCTAGCTTTTCTTCAAAATCACGACGCTGTTTATCATTCATAATGTCATACACAAGTTTGTGTACTTCTTTATGTTCTAAAGCAGGCAGATTAATACGGCGAACTTCACCATCGACACGGATCAGTGGCGGCATCCCCGCAGACAAGTGTAAATCTGATGCCCCGTTTTTAGCTGAAAACGCTAAAAGTTCAGTGATATCCATAATTTCCCCGAGTTCATTTAAATGTTATTTATTTTGATAGAATAATAAGGCTTTCCCAAAACTTAACCAACAGTTAGTTGTAAGGGAAGCCCAAAAAAGATGAATGAAATGAGAACCTCGTCAATGAATAGTCTTCAACAGTCACGAAATCAAGTTATACAGCAAATAGAAGATGCCTGTAAACACGCCCGGCGCAATGTAGAAAGTGTGCAGTTGCTGGCTGTTTCAAAGACCCATCCAAGTGAGTCTTTGCGCGAGATGTACCAAACTGGACAACGTGCATTTGGAGAAAATTATTTACAGGAAGCTTTAGATAAAATTGAGGCTTTAAGTGATCTGGATATTGAATGGCATTTTATTGGTCATGTGCAGCGCAACAAGACCAAGCATCTGGCAGAAAAGTTTGCCTGGGTGCATGGAGTAGACCGTTTGATTATTGCAGAGCGCTTGTCGAGTCAGCGTGAGGCGAATCAGGCGCCACTGAATATTTGTTTGCAGGTCAATATTGATGCACAAGACACCAAAGATGGCTGCCAGCCGGGTGAAGTTGCTGAGCTGGTGAAGCAGATCAGCCAGTTACCGCATTTAAAATTGCGAGGTTTGATGGTAATTCCTGCACCGAATAATCCACAGGCGTTTAGCGATGCCAAAGCTCTGTTTGAAGCTGTAAAAACTGAACATGCCCATCCTGAAGATTGGGATACCTTAAGCATGGGCATGTCTGGGGATATGCAGGAAGCCATTGCCGCAGGTTCAACCATGGTTCGTGTCGGCACTGCATTGTTTGGAGCACGGGATTATTCGAAATAAATCGCAGAACCACCCATTTTGCTGATTTGGAAAACTGAACCTTAGGGTTCAGTTTTTGTTTTTAAAGTTGAATTTTCCACTAAAGTTGAGTACAAAAAACAATCTAAATAACGACTTTAGATAAGAAATTATTTATTAAACCAGGGAAATAGGGACGTGTATGGCGGCATATTATCAACTGATCGGGCGCAATACGGATGCGACAGGTATTGTTACAGCACATTATCAATCCACATTGCTGGCACAGGGTGCATGGAATGAGCATGAGCAACACATGGCACCTGCCACAGGCATTATCTGTGCAGAGTTAGACCGTTTTATGCCACGTCAGGGGATGCGGATTGGCCGGATCAGTTTAGATATTTTAGGTCTGATTCCTGCTGGAGAGTTTAGCATCACCACCAAAGTCATTCGCCCCGGAAAAACCATTGAGTTAATTGAGTCCGAAATGCAGGCTCAGGGCAAAAGCTGTATCGTGGCACGGACCTGGCGTATGATGACGCAAAATAGCCATGAAATTAAAGGCTTGGAAGATGCCCATGGAAATGCACCTGAAAATGCGCCAGTGTGGGAAGGAATTCGTCAGTGGCCGGGTGGGTATATCCAGTCGATAGAAGCAAGAAGCCATGAGCGCCGTGCTGGAAAGGGCATGGTCTGGTTGCGAACGCCACATGACATGGTTGAGGGTGAACCTACCAGTGATTTTGTCCGCTTAATGGGGATGGTTGATACCGCGAATGGCATTGTGCCACGTCAAGAAGCACCTTTTAGCTGGGGCTTTCCTAATCTGGATTTACAGATCCATCTGCACCGTTTACCGCAAGGTCAGTGGCTGGGTCTGGAAACCGTGCAGCAATATGGCGAAGATGGTATTGGCCTGACCAGTTCTGTGTTGCATGATCTTTATGGGCCATTCGGGCGCAGTGAACAGATTCTGACCTTGCGACTGATGGCATAGATATCTTATTGATAAAAGCCTGGAGCATCCTCCAGGTTTTTTATGCTTTATTGGATGAGCTTTTAAATTAACCGACCACTTCAATGGTACTTGCACCAGCACCCAAGGGCTTGACCTGAATCTGTACAGGAATGCGTTCGTGCATTTCCTGAATATGCGAGATCAACACCACTTTACGACCCTGATTCTGTAATTGATCCAGCGCATTCATCACCATATATAAAGATGAGGCATCCAGCGTGCCAAAGCCTTCATCAATAAACAAAGATTCAATTTTCATGGAACCTGATGCCATATTGGCAATCGCCAGGGATAAGGCCAGTGCAGTCAGGAAGGATTCTCCACCTGAAAGCGAAGCGACCGAACGGGTTTCACCATCCATATCGTGGTCAATAATCGCCAGACTCAAGGAGTTGTCCAGACGTTTTAAGGTATAGCGCTGCGAGAGCATGGCCAGTTGCTGGTTGGCATGCTCAATCAAGATATCCAGATTATATTGCTGCGCATAATCGCGGAATTTTTTGCCGTTTGCATCGCCCATTAGTCCTGAAATTTTACTCCAACGGTGTTCTTCACTTTGAATGGCTTGAATTTGATCTGCAAATTGCTTTTGCTTTTCAAGATTACGTTGATGCATTTCAATTTTGAGTTTCACTTGATCCCGCTGTTCAATCAATTGCTTGAGCTGTTCAGTAACGGTCGTCAGTTGTGAAGATAGGGTTTCAGCATCAATTTCAGGTTGATGTTCCATATGTTGTAGAAGCTGTTCCTGAATGGCTTTAATACTTGCTAGAGCATCTGAGTGCGCTCGTTCAACGTCGACCACACGTTGTTTAAGTTGTTGTTCTTGTTCATGTGAAATTTCGCTTAGTTGTTGCAATAACAGCGCATTGAAATCTGTATGCTGACTTAACCACTGTTGAATATTGTGTTCAACATTTTGCTTTTGGGTTTGAAATTGAGTTTGCTGAGTTTGACATTCTTTTAGCGTGCTTTGAGCAGTTTCAAAAGCTTGACGTACTTGGTCAAACTGCTGACGAGCTTGATTAAATTGAATGTGCAATTGTTGTCTGTTTTGATCGAACTGCGCTAACCATTCATGTGGTTTTTCAACATTGCTTTGTGTCATATCAAAAATGGCTTGAATGGCTAAATCGCTATTTCTTTTACCTTCTTGTGTAAGGTTTTCTATGCGAGTTTCTGTCGTCTTAATTTTTTCCTGACTAAATTTTAGATTTTGAACAGCTTGATCGCGCTGTTGCGATTTTTGATTAAGCTGAGCATTTAAATCGTTCAGTTGTTTTAAGGTGTTTTGACGCTGTAGTAACATGACTTGAACTTGTTCAGCCGTACTCAGCGTATTGTGACTCCATGCTTGACCTTGGGTGTCATTCAATAAACCTACAACATCTTGGATATTTTCTTCAGCCTGTTTTAGGATAGAAAGTTGCTGGCTGGTTTGTTGCATTATTTGAAGAAGTGCATGACGCTGTTTTTGTACTTGCTCATGCGTACTGAGTGTAGCTTCAAGTTGTTTTTGCGTATGTTGAAATTCAATAACCTTTGTCGCCAGGGCTTGATCTAATACCAAATGATCTTGCGAGAAATCAAAGGGGATATTCAGCGTATTAAGTTGTTGTTCAAGCTGAGTTTGAGCAGGCTGCAGTCGTGATGACAGTGTTGCTAGTTGGCGAGCATTTGCTTCCCATGATGCTGTTTGTTGGGC
Source organism: Acinetobacter uliginosus (assembly GCF_044130295.1). Taxonomy (NCBI): domain Bacteria; kingdom Pseudomonadati; phylum Pseudomonadota; class Gammaproteobacteria; order Moraxellales; family Moraxellaceae; genus Acinetobacter; species Acinetobacter uliginosus. The sequence goes on from NZ_JBIQOC010000020.1 coordinate 30,243, forward strand.
ATGCATTTTTTGCAAATGTTGCCATGCTTCGAAAGCTGTTTTTTCTTTTTCAAGTTCTTGCTGTTCCTGTTGCTCTTGCAGTTTGAATAATTCGTTTGAAAGCGCATCCTGATTTTGTATATACGGATGATGTGTACTACCACAAACTAAACATGCTTCGCCGTCGACCAGGCTCGCTCTTAAATGTTCAATATTTTCAGTATGGAGTAAACGTTGCTTTTGCAACATCTGTTGTAATTGTTCACGTGCAATTTTTTGATCTTGATAGGCTTTTTCAGCAGATTGAAGTTGTGCATAACTCTGTTCAATTTGTTGTTGCAGCTTATTTTGTGCCGAAACTAGCTTGACGTTTTCAGCACTAATATTTTGGAAGTTTTGCCAATGCGTGTGTGTGACATCAAGTAGATTCAGTTGTTGTAAATGATGTTCACGCTCGGTGCGTATAGCGGTAATTTTTTGATTGAGTACATCATCTTGCCCATATTGCTGCGTCAATTGTTCAAGCTGTTGCTGTTGTTGCATTACATTTTGATGTGCTTGACTCACATTGCCATGGTTTTTTTCAAATTGAGCATAGCTTTGAATCAAGCGTTGTAACTGGCTCAAATGCGCTGAAAGCCCATCATCCAAAGGATTGAAATGTGCAGATTCAGCCAAAAGAGCAGTGCGTTGTGTAATGTCATGTTGTAATTGTTGAAGCTCATTTTTGACTTGCTGTTCAGCATTTACAAGAGGAGAGTGTTGCTCTCGTAAACTTTTTAGTTCATCTTTAATTTTAAGCAAGTGATCACCCAAAACACGTCGATCGGCAATGCGAGCACGAACCATCTCAATGTTTTGCTGGTGCTGAATTTCAAATTGATGTTGCTGTTTTTGCGCGTTATCTATTTTTTCAAAGGTCAATTTTTCAGTATTGAATTGTTGTTCAATCAGCGTGAATTGCTTCTGAACGTGTTCTAATTTGGGTTGAAGTATTGCAATGTCAGCATTTAAATTTTTCTGCAGAATGACGCTAGGCCGAATAGAGGAAAAGCGTTCAAGTTGTTGCAGTTGTGCTTTTTGCGGAGCAAGTGCATCTAGATATTGTTGCTGAGCTTGCAAATATTGTTGACGTGTTTGTATATCAGCTTGAAGTTTATGTTTTTGTTCAAACCATTGTTGTTGCTTTTGTAGATTTTGCTTTTCAATATCCAGTTTTTGATGATCTTGGTTTAGTTGTTGAAGTTTTGAGGAGTAGGCAGTGAAATCCTCTTCAGACAGCAACTCAATATGACCTAAAAAGTTTTCGAGCTCTTTGCGCTGATTGGCAATCTGTTTGGTTTTTTCATAAGCCAGTTGGCCAATTTTTCCGAAAATACTCGAATTGGTCAGATATTCCAGCAGTTCACCGCGTTCATTATCGCGGGCTTTTAAAAATGCCGTAACTTCCGATTGTGCCAATAACACTGCGCGGGTAAATTGCTCAAAACTGAGCTGGCAGATTTGATGAATATGTGCATCGACCGCTTTGGCTTTATCGGCAATCACCACGCTGTCGGTCAGGCAAGTTAAATAACGCTGCACACTTTGCAGTTTGCCATCTACTTTTTCACGTGAACGTTTCAGTTCCCAGCGCGCAAGATAGCGTTTCTGATCCTGAGCGACAAAGCAGACTTCGGCAAAGCCATGCGCGGTGCCCCGGCGCAAAACTGTCAAAGGTGAGTTGGTCAATAACTCTGAACCATCGACATCCTGCAATTTTCCGTCGCTGTCTTTTAAACGTGGAATCTTGTTGAACAGTGCCAGACACATGGCATCCAAAATGGTCGATTTCCCGGCACCGGTTTTGCCGACGATGGCAATCAAACCCGCACTGGCCAAAGGTTCAGTTTCAAAATCAATAAAATGCTCACCCGAAAGCGAAGCTAAATTTTTTATACGAATGGATAGAATTTTCATGGACAGTTCTTAACGTATTTGTTGTTCTTCAAGTGATTTTTCTGCCTCTTGCATTAGACTGATAAAATCTTTTAAGACATTTTCATCATTGCTATAGCCCTGTTTTTCCCAGATTTGCTGAAACAGTTTTTCCGGTGTTGGCGGTTCCAGGCAAATTTTTGCAATTGTTGAACTGTCACTTTCCGCAGATAAATATTGCCGTGAAATTCGTACCAGACGATAGCGATTTTTAGGCAGCGCTTCTTCAAATTGTTGCCTTAAATTGGGCAAGGGCGGCGTCAGGGTATGATATTCAATATCGATATATTCACGCTGATCAATCTGTTCAATTTCACCCTCGGGCAGGTTTTTGAGTTTTTGCATCACTTCATTCAGCTCGCCACGAATTTTATGCAACTGAATACAGCGCGGAATGGCAATCGCTTCAAACTGAAAGCGTGATTCATCCTGCTTTAACGGATCAATCTGTACTTCTACAACCTGATGTTTGTAGTTGATTTCACTAAAAGACAAAGGGATAGGCGAACCACTATAACGGATGTGCGGATGTTGGACTTTTTGCGGTTTATGTAAATGTCCCAGCGCCACATAATCAATACAGTCATCAAATAATGCAGTCGATAAGGCTTCTTCATTGCCAATAATAATCGGACGTTCCGAATCAGACGTTTCACAGCCTTGCATATGCGCATGTGACATCAGAATAAGCGCCTGATTATCCGTTTTACGTTTTTTGGCTTCGGCAATCAGTTGCTGGTGCAAATAGGCAATCGCATTTTGGCTATTACTGGTGTGTTCATTCACACCGGTAATTTCTGCTGGACGTAAAAACGGTAGTGCCAGACACCAGGCCACAATCTGTTTTTGCTGATCGTAAATAGGCAGCAGCAAACGGTCTAAATCAATCTGGCCTGCCGTATTTTTATGAATCACTCCCACTGTTTTAGCATTATATTTTTCCAGTAAAGGTTCGACCTGTTCAATGCGATAACCCGAATCATGATTACCGGCGATCATCAGCGTTTGCATATGCGGGGCAAGGGCATGGGCATCGGCTAAAAATTGATAAAGCTGTTTTTGCGCGCTAGATGCGGGGTTGATGACATCAAAAATATCACCGGCAATGAGTAAGGCATGGGGCTGTTTCTGCTGAATTTGTTGAAGTAGCCAGCTTAAAAACTGTTCATGTTCATACTGGCGTGAATGGTTATAAAAGAACTGTCCCAAGTGCCAGTCAGATGTATGCAAAAAATGAACAGCCACGAATGCCCCAAATCACAATGGATAAAATGAGCTTATAAATTACCATAAATGATGTAGCTGATTCTGTCATTGATTATAGAAAGAACCATTAAAATTAAAGTAAGTCTTTAGAATTAAAATATTTAATTTTTTGTTTCAGCAAAATATTTTATTTTACCAAATTTCCGGTCAAAACAATTTGTTGAATATTAAGGTCGCTAGATAGGTGCAAGGTTTGGACTGCAATCTAGACAATCTTATTCGCTCTTTGATCTAAACATAATGAATTCTGCATATTTTAGAAAATTTATAGGAGATATTTCGGATAAGAAATTTTTGACTACTTTTTAAAATATATTAAATGATCTGAAGGATATACTTTTTTTGGAGAGAAATTGTAGAATAAATAATCATCTTGAAACGTAAAAATGTTCAGTTGTGAAAAAGCGGTTTTTATTGGGGAACCTGCTTCAAGCAGGTGAATCATCAAGAGCGTATTAAAATGTCCTGTATGGCAAAACCAGAACATGCTAAGACATTTTTTGCCCATTCAAATTAGAGTAATTTTATGCCAAATAATCCGTTTGATGAGCAGCAATTGTCGAATGACATGTTTTATAAAACATTATTAGAGTCGACCTTAGCCATTCCATGGAGCATTGACTGGGCCACGAAACAGTTCAGTTATATTGGTCCACAAATTGAAAAGCTACTGGGCTGGGAACAGGATTCATGGAAGTCGGTGCAGGACTGGGCAGACCGTATGCACCGGGATGATCGTGATCATGTCCTGAATTATTGTGTGTCGCAATCGATTGCCGGCATAGATCATGAAGCGGATTATCGTGCCTTAAAGGCAAGCGGTGGATATTGCTGGATTCGTGATGTAGTCCATGTGGTGCGTAAGGAAAATGGTGAAGTTGAACGTTTAGTCGGCTTTATGTTTGATATTTCTGAACGTAAGAAAAAGGAAGAAGAATTAAAAGCATTGCACCGCAAGCTGGAAGAGTTTTCCTATAAAGACGGTTTAACTGAAATTGCCAACCGACGCTTATTTGATGATTTCTATTCACGTGAATGGAACAACGCAATACGTGAACAAAAGCCATTGTCGGTCATTTTGATCGATATCGATTTCTTTAAACAATACAATGATTTTAACGGACATATTATCGGCGATGCCTGTATCAAGCAGATTGCACAGATGCTGGAAAGTTGCTGTGTACGTCCCCGTGACCTGGTGGCGCGTTATGGGGGAGAGGAATTTGCGATCGTGTTGCCAGAAACAAATTTAGAGGGAGCGATTCAAATTGCAGACAATATAGTTCGCATAATTGAGCAGGCAAAATTACCCCATCGGGCATCTCCCATTTCAGAGAATGTAAGTGTAAGTCTGGGGGTGAAATGTATTTGCCCGACAGAAAAAGAGGACAAAATACACTTTTTGAATATGGTCGATAAAAACCTGTTTAAAGCCAAACAGACCGGACGTAAACGTTATGTTGCCGATGAAATATCAAATTCAATTTTAAGTTCAGCGGACAATTGAAACGCAGATAAAATCAAAAATCCCCTCAAGTGAGGGGATTTTTTTAATCTTTAAAATGAACTGGAATCCACTGATAACTCTTCCCATCTTTGGAATAAATATGTCCAAGGCCCGGGAAAGGTAGGTGCGGTGCAGCAATCAGCTGACCGTCTTTGGCATATTCGGCAAAGTGTTTCAGACGTGTCTGTACCGCTGTTTGAGGATCAGTATCAAACTCAATCGAGGTTTCTGGTTTGTCAAACTGCAAAGTGTGTGAATGCACGATGTCACCAATAAATACTACTTCCTGACCATCAGCTTTGAGTTTAAAGCTGTAATGCCCTGGGGTATGACCAAAAGACGGTTTAAATTGAATATCACCAAAGGCTAAAGATTTATCTGAGAAGACTTTAATCTTTTTGGCTTTTTCATACGGTGCAAGCGCAGCTTTAATTTTATCCACTGTACCTAAGAAACCAGCCTGTTTGTCCTTGGGTAGTTTTTTGACTGTATTTGGACTCAGCCAGAAATCATATTCCGTTTTGGCAATGTGCAGCGTGGCATTTGGATAATTCGCTACGCCGTTATTGGAAATACCGCAGACATGGTCCGGGTGTAGATGCGTCAGGAAAATCTCGTTCACTTGTTCAGGCTTGTAACCTGATGCTTTGAGGTTGTTATAGATTGAACCTAAATGTGTGCCAAAGCAGCTGGCTGCACCGCTATCCACCATCAATAGTTGATTGCCTGTATTTATCAGAAATGCATTCACAGATGTTTGAATGCCTTTGTCATTGATCGCGGCATATTTCTTTAGAATGTCGGTTTTTTCTTCATCGCTTAAGCCTGTAAACATGGATGGATTTAGATAGTTGGTTCCATCAAGTAGGGCGGTGATTTGGGTATTACCGATTTGATGGTGGTAATAGCCCGCGACTTGTTTTGGGGCTTGGATGGTGGTGGGTTCAGTCGCTTGGGTGGTGATGGCTGTTGTGCCAAGGGTCAAAGCTAGGAGGAGGGGTTTTAGGTTTTTCATGGGGTTCTTTTAAGTTTTAAGGGGATGGATTATTTTTAGCATGTTTTCATAAATATATTAATGTCTATAATTATAGAAATATTTGAAAATTAGAATCTTATGCAAGAAAAAATTACTTTATTGAAAGATTATCATCAATATTTAGAACAAGTCATTTTACAATTAGAGGAATATCCAGATGAAGTAATCATTGAAAAATTCTTGCAGGAACAAGAGAAAAATAAAGTATCAGATCTATATCAATCGATTAGGCTAATGCGAGGAAATATCTATCAAAGTCGAAATATTAGTACCGCAATTTTAAAATTGATTAATAGCTGGACACTAGAACAGCGGATTTTTTTTACGAATTCAATTGAATTAGAGTTAGAAAGTCTGGAAGTTGTATTTAGAGGCTTTTCGCATGTAATGCCAAAAGTCAATCTACCAGTCTTTGGTGAAGGTGGATTATATTTTTTGCTTGAAGGCTCTCAGGTATTAATTACTAATTATAAAATTATTCATGGTTATTCTACTGTTTGCACGCCACTATTTAATTGTTTAGACCAAAAAATTACTAAAGAAATAAATCCTACTTTTGAAGCAAAAAATCAACAGGTAAATGATCTTATAAATGAGTTAAAGATATACAAGGGTGAAGCTTCTGCAAGAAAGACTAAAGAAATCTATAAGCAAAAATATACTGATTATAAAAAAACAGTAGAAGTGTATGAGTTGTACGTCATGTTACTTGTATGCCTTTCAGTAACCTTAGTATTAGGTCAATTATTTGCTCATAACTTTTTTGATACTTTAAATATTTCTAACGCACTTATGATTAAGTTAACGATCTTGGCTTTAGTAGCAACTTTATTTACTTATTGCTTTAAGCAAATTAGTTTCTACCGAAAAATTTCAGAACAGGCACATCAAACTTATATGGAGTTAGAGGCTTTACCTGAGTTTTTAACTCACTTGCCAGAAGACAAACAGCATGAAATCCGAGCAGATTTAGCTAAGCGTTATTTTGGTCAGAATTTATTTGACTCAATAAAAGAAGATTCTGCTTCAATTCAAGAACAAGCAAAAGCGAATGTAGAAGTTTTGAAATCTACGTCTGCAATATTAGATGTTATTAAAAAGCAGAACACTTAACAAAATTAATTTAAGTGAAGGCGACATGGATGTCGCCGTTCGCTTGTGATACATGGACGTATCATCAAGCGGACAAAAGATTTTTGTTACTTTTGATCTTTCAAAAGTAAGGCAATGCCTACGTAAAGAAACTATTTTTTATAAAGTCAAAATGGGGCTGTGATTCAATAAATCCTCTCCCTAACCCTCTCCTTTATAAAAGGAGAGGGAACTTATAAGCATAAAAAAGCCCCTACAACGTAGAGGCTTTTTTTATCTAAGATTTTAAATCTTAAGACACTTTATCACCCGGTTTAGCACCAGATTCAGGTGAAATAACCCAAACACCATCGCCATTACCCGCAGCCAACACCATACCGTTAGAAATACCAAAACGCATTTTACGTGGTGCAAGGTTCGCCACCATCACCACCAATTTGCCTTTTAAGTCTTCAGGTTGGTAGAACTCACGAATACCGCTAAACACGTTACGTGGTTCAGCTTCGCCGACATTTAAGGTCAATTGAAGAAGCTTGTCAGAACCTTCAACTGTTGCAGCTTCCAAAACTTCAGCCACACGCAGGTCAACTTTCATAAAATCATCAATATTAATAATTTCAGCTTCACCCACTTTAGGCTCAGCTTTCTTCTCTTTAGCTTTCTCTTTTTTCTTTTCCGCTTTTGGCGCTTCAGCAGGAGCAGCTAAAGAATCTTTAGATGCATCGACCATTGCAGCCACAGCTTTTGGATCAACACGTTGCATCAATGGCTGGAACAGCGCAATTTCATGAGCCACTAATACAGTTTTACGTGATTCAAAGTTGAAGCTGTCTAACTGTAAGAAAGCTTGAACTTGTTCAGCCAAAGTTGGAAGTACAGGTGCTAGGTAAACCGCCAATTGACGGAACAGGTTAATACCGACAGAACATACGTCATGTACTTGTTGTTCTTCGCCTTCAATTTTCGCAAGTGCCCAAGGCTTTTTCTCATCGATGTATTGGTTAGCTTTGTCTGCAAGTGCCATGATTTCACGAATCGCAGTTGAGAACTCACGTGCCTCAAAAGCTTGAGCGATTGAATCACCCGCATCAATAAAGCTTTGAACCAATTCAGGCTCTGCACAAGTCGCAGACAATTTATTGTCAAATTTGGTGTTAATGAATTTCGCACAACGACTGGCGATGTTCACCACTTTACCCACCAGGTCAGAGTTTACTTTCTGCACGAAGTCATCAAGGTTCAAGTCGGAATCTTCAACTTTGTCAGAAAGTTTAGACGCGAAGTAGTAACGCAGGTATTCAGGGTTCAAGTGCTCTAAATACGTTTCAGCTTTAATGAATGTCCCACGAGATTTCGACATTTTCTGACCATTTACAGTCAAGAAACCGTTTACGAATAGGCTTGTAGGCGTACGGTAGTTGGCACCTTCAAGCATCGCAGGCCAGAACAATGCATGGAAGTAAACGATGTCTTTACCAATGAAGTGATAGACTTCATTTTCAGAATCTTTTTTCCAGTAATCGTCAAAGCTTAGGTCAGGACGTTTGGTTTTGATGTAGTTCTCAAAACTCGACATATAGCCGATCGGCGCGTCTACCCAAACGTAGAAGTATTTGTTTGGTGCATCTGGAATCTCAAAACCAAAATACGGCGCATCACGGGAAATATCCCAATCCGACAAACCTGCTTCAAACCATTCATCTAACTTGTTGGCAATTGACACAGGTAAACGACCTTCATCACGTGTCCATTTTTGTAGGTATTCACCAAAGTTCGGCAGTTTAAAGAAGTAGTGATCTGAAGATTTTTCTACAGGTGTCGCACCGCTTAAGGTTGATTTTGGATTGAGCAGTTCAGTCGCATTGTAGGTTGTACCACACACTTCGCATGAGTCGCCGTATTGATCTTCCGCTTTACATTTCGGGCAGGTGCCTTTAATGAAACGGTCAGACAGGAACATGCCTTTTTCAGGGTCAAATAACTGCGTTACAGGGCGAACTGCAATGTTGCCTGCTTCACGGTTTTTGATATAAATCTCAGAAGCACGTGCCTGGTTTTCAGCGCTGTTGGTTGAGTCGTAGTGGTCGAAGTCCACTTTAAAACCGGCAAAGTCACGCTCATGTTCTTTTTGGACATTGGCAATTTGCTGTTCAGGCGTAATACCGTTGGCTTCAGCACGCAGCATGATCGCTGTGCCGTGAGCATCGTCCGCGCAGACATAAGTCACGTTATGACCCATTGCACGCATGGCACGAACCCAGATATCTGCCTGGATATAACCGAGTAAGTGACCCATATGGATCGGACCATTGGCGTATGGAAGGGCGTTAGTGACTAGGATATTACGCACGGATATGACTCTCTCATTCGTATTTTATGCAATGGGTCATAATTTTACATGATGCAGAGGGGATTACAAAGAAATGCTTTAGCTGAAGCGCAATGAATAAAGCAACTTGAATATTCAAATATAAAATTCGATATCATCCGATGAGCGAATATTAAATAATTGATCGAGCTAGGTTGACGCTACTTTCTCTAATCAATAGCAACAACATGTACAGGCTTTGTTGCAGTTTGCTTAATTCGTCCGCTGGATTGCATGCTTTGTGCTAAAAAATTGTCTGATCATTTTATGACACCTCAGGAGGGTACTCATGACTCAGAATAACCAGACAAGTACTTCGAAGCAAAACCAAGATAAAGAACCACATGCACAACAACTGAATGAGCAATTGGAAAAAGAGCAAAAGCAGAACGAGATTGATAAACAGCACAAGCAGGAACATCTGGACGTTTTAGAAGCCCACAACAACAATACTGATGAAAAGTCTGCAGTGAAGCAAGGTGCTCAGCCCAATGGCGAACATGCAGAGCAAAAAGATAATTCTAAAGAAGCTCAGTCTGGCCAGTCGGATAATAAAACTGAAACTATTAAGATGGATGACTTAAAAGCCAAGGCAATCGCCATTGGTGAGGATCTACTGAAAAAAGCCGAAAAGATTCTGAATGAGCTAAAAAATGGCAAGTCAGACAGTCAGCAAACTGGTGAACAAGCTTCTGGTGACACGAAAAAGGCTCAAGCGGATTATACATCGGAAGATAAATCGGCAAATCAGTCAGATCAGCAGGACCGTATGGCACATTTCAAAGATGAGGCCTTGCATAAGTTTGAAGACACCAAACAGAAGATTACAGAGTTGGTCAATGAAGCCTCTGTCAAACTGGGAGAACTGAGACAGATGGCGACGGATACAATGAGTAAAATGAAAGGTGAAGATCAATCTCAGTCAGGTGAGCCGAAAAAGCAGGATCAAGATAAAACCGATCAATCTGAGCAAAACAAGCCTGACCAAAATAAAAATCATCAATAATGGTTTGAGCTTTAAAGATACTTCAGTCAGGCCAGGGTTGAAGGGGGGAGAGCGGCCGAAAAATTTAAGATTGTTCAGATGCCATCAAAACATGCTCCATCTGCATATTGGGAATCTCTAAATCAGGCACACTGTTCTTGAGCGTCTATGACCTTGATTGAATCTCGATTGCGGTTCCATCAAGGTCAGTATTTATTTTATAGCGCTATCTGCTGTATTGAATACCTGTGATAATGGGCACTTAAAGCAATGTGCCTAGAGTAAAGATCATGATTGACGAAGATGATTTCGATTTCGACCAACCCGTTACCCGTATTAAACAAAATACTGCGAGTCAAAAACAATTGGGCAGTCAGATTTTAAAAGAGGCTGAGCAATATATTGAAGAGATCTCGGCAGATGAGCATGTACTTTTAATCAACACCCTATTGGGCTTTGCAGAGCAAGATGCTTACTTCCAAATCTTGGCAGATGAACTTGATCAACCGATTGGGGCGAAAGTGGCCAATGATGCTTTAAACCTGATGCACTTTTGGCCTGCTATTCACCAGTTTGAAGATTTAGAACAATTTAATTTACTTGACATTATTAACAGCGAACATTTCCAAACCCAAATGCTTAAAGCTTTTGACGCTTTAGATATTGATGAAAATATCAAAGCGAAGCGCCGTCTTGTGTTGCTTGAAAGTTTTAAAATGTACAAACTCGGCTTCTATAGTGGTTGCATTCCAAATGTTTATGCACAACTAGAAGGCATCTTGACCGATGTCCTAATTGAGGCGGGTTTTTTAAAACAAAATGCAACCAGGTTTGTGGATCTTTATAAAATTGTTCCAGGCTTAAAGGGCAATGAAATAAAAAGCTTGTGGCACAAATCTAAAATTGCGACTGAAATGAATCCGTACTTTGCTGAACTTGCCGCTTATAAAAAGGATAGCAGTTCAACCGTGAGCATGACTCGGCATAACATTCTGCATGGTACCGATCTGAATCATTTTAATCAGGGACGCAGTTTTGTTTTGTTTATCTGGCTGTTTTCTGTGCTGAGTTTTATGGGAACGCTTAAGTATTGAACAAGCTGATCTAAACCATATTCGGCTTAAAGCTGCTGGGTTTGGGTGAGCTTATATACTGGATGGGCTGGAGATAGAGGGAACTTTTAACGTTCACAACAGATAAAGTATGTATCTCTTTTCTATGGTTTTGATCAGCAGGGGTGCTGTTCAGCCAAATTTTATTGTTGTTTATGGCACATCGAAATTCTCGAACTTGAGTTTAGGGGAGTTATACTCAAGTTCGAGGATTCCGTAGCCAAATTTTTTAAATTACTATAAAAATCTCATGAAGCTTATAGTTCACGCCAGACTTTATTTTCATCTTGCAAAGAAACAGTAAAATTAAAGTCGGTATCATCTGATACCAGCAGGCTGGTCGGTGTTTGCATAATGACTTTTAAGATCGTGCCTTGTTCAAAAACCAGAGGACTGCAGTTCTCTTTTTCCAAGGTCACAGGTTTTAATAATTCGATGATTAAATTTTCCATTGCACTTCCCCCTAGATCTTATAAATTAGGTTAATAGTATCATAAATTGGTAAATATTTAACCAATCCTATCAGTCTTGAGAACTAAATCCAAAAACAAATGGATGAAAAATACGATATAGTTCACATATTCTATATTAAAATGAGATAAAATTAAAACTTATATTTTGATTTAGCTCCGGTTTTTCAAATATTTCCATAAAATTTCTATGGATTTAATGGCTGGATTATTTTTAAGCAAATTTTAATTTGTTCCGTCTATGCTGGGGCAAAATCTGACTAAAAGTCACCTCTGCTGCATTGGATGCGATATGCAGCAGATTTTAGGCTGAACTGGCGTGATAAAAACCTCATCACAGGGCGAATGAAGCATACAACTTGATTATAAGAGGCATCATTCAAAGAAAATGAATTCACCTGAAAAAACATTTCACAAACAGTCTATAAGTTGCTACAAAGATGAAAAGACGAGAATAATAGCCGCTTCATCCATCCAGCCTAAATGGGTCGGGTGGTTGATTGGCAAGTTTGAAACTAAAAATAAAGGAATAACCCTAACTGATGTTTAAATCTTTTTTTCCTAATCCAAAGTGGTTCTTCTCATCGTTGGTATTCTGGTTTGTCATCAATATTGCATTGTGGTATTCCGGTGGAAGTGGCTGGGGAACATTTTTAGGCTTTGCACCGGGTTATGCCACTGCAGAATTACCTGTTGGAGTAAGCCGCTTTTGGGCACCTTCATTTTTATGGTTCTATCTGTGGTTCATCGTTTCTACCGTTATTTTTGCGATGTTCTGGCGCTTTAAATCCAGCAATCCATGGCAGGGCTGGTCGGTCTGGGGCTCGGCTTTTATCCTGTTCAATATCTGGTTTGCGGTGCAGGTCAATGTCGTTGTGAATGCCTGGTACAGCCCATTTTATGACCTGATTCAGAAAATGCTGAGTAGTGGTGGTGGCAATGTCAATTTACTTTACAGTGAAACCTTGACCTTCCTGTATGTCGCCATGGTTTATGTGACGATTGCCGTTTTTAACCTGTTCTTTGTCAGCCATTATATCTTCCGGTGGCGTACGGCGATGAATGACTATTACACCGCGCATTGGGAACAGTTACGTTATATTGAAGGGGCTTCGCAGCGTATTCAGGAAGATACCATGCGTTTTGCCAAAACCACCGAAAGTTTGGGGGTGAGTTTCATTCAGGCCCTGATGACGCTCATGGCATTTTTACCGGTGTTGTTACAGTTATCATCGCATGTGAAACAACTCCCGGTGATTGGTGAAATTCCTTATGCACTGGTCTGGGCTGCCATCAGCTGGGCGGTGCTGGGTACTGTAGTGTTGATGCTGGTCGGTTATAAATTGCCGGGTCTGGAATTTAACAACCAGAAAGTTGAAGCTGCTTACCGCAAAGAACTGGTTTATGGTGAAGATTATGCCGATCGTGCCGATCCGCTCACCTTAAAAGAACTGTTTAGCCGCGTACGTTTTAATTATTTCCGCCTGTATTTCCATTATGCCTATTTCAACATGGTACGCATCTGGTACATGCAACTGGACAATCTGTATGGCTTATTTGTGCTGTTTCCAAGTATTGCCGCAGGGGCAATTACTTTAGGTTTGATGATGCAGATTGCCAATGTCTTTGGCAAGGTACGCGAGTCATTCCAGTACTTAATTGAGTCTTGGCCAACCATTATTGAATTGCTCTCGATTTATAAGCGTTTACGGGCATTTGAATCGACTTTGCATAAATAAGGTATACTCAAATTGAGCAACAGAACCCGCATAATGCGGGTTTTTTTTATAATGCGTTATATTTCACAATCATGAAAATGCTGAAGTATAGTAATTAAAAAGGGAAAGGGTCAGAAAAAATGAAAAGGTTTTATGCATGGACTTGGCTTTGCTGTCTGGCCGTGACCAGTCCTCTAACATTTGCCAAAGAAATTCAAGGCATGTCTTTTTCTCATCAAGATTGGGAAGTGTATTGCAGTAATACTGGCACCTGTCGGGCAGCAGGCTATCAGGATGATTATCTGCAAAGTATGCCCGCCACAATCTTGTTGACCCGTAAAGCTGGAGCAAAACAAACCGTACAAGGGACATTTGCCTTATCCAGTTTTGATCAAGCCTTAGATAACAAGAAACTGAATAATTTAAACTTTTTTATAAATCATCAGGATTATGGCCGAGTCAGGATTAACATTTCAGAGCAACTGCTCACAGGAGCGCTAAATAGCAAACAGCTCAATGCACTGTTACAACAGACCCGGAAAAAAGCGAACATCGTATTTAAAAATGCCTATTACACCTGGCAGGTTTCTGATGCAGGCATGACGGCTTCATTGTTGAAAATGGATGATTTTCAACAACGTATGGGTACTGTAGGTGCTTTGGTCAACCCCAGAACTGCAGGTGAGTCGAAAGTATTGGCAGCACAGCCTAAACGAGTAGTCAATAAAGTAAAAACCGCAGCAAAACCTTATTTAACACTACAGCCCAATAGCAGGCAGTACCAAAACCTGCATAAGTTACTCATGGCTGCCCGGCCGACACAGTCAGATGTAGCTGAATTTTGTGAAGGCATTTATGATGGAGAGGGTGCCAAACCACAAGCGATTGAACTCTATAAGCTTACCAATAACAAAGTTCTAGCTACCACTCTATGCTGGCGCGGAGCCTACAATGAAGGCTATGGGGCTTGGGTAATGAATCAATCTTTAACAGGCAAAGCCAGCTTTGTGACCGAATCTGCATCGGATTTTGCAGCAGGCGAAATCAGCAGTGCGCAAAAGGGTCGTGGTATTGGTGATTGCTGGAGTATGAACCAATGGATTTGGCAGGGACAAGCTTTCGTTCAAACTGTAGATCGCTGGTCTGGCATGTGTAAAGGTTTTGCCGGTGGGGCCTGGGATCTTGATTTAATTGAAGCCGTGGTGAAATAACCCATTTTAATTTTAGCTTTTGAGTACGCCAGTTAGCTATTTATATAAAAGATTAAATTTTCATCGGTTTATGATGGAAATTGCCGAATAGTTTCAGGGATAACTAAAGCTTCATCAATCATAAAAAATTTTAAACTGGCTAAAAAGTGTTATCCCATTCGGATTTTCGTACTAAAACTTTTAAAAGATTGGCAGTTATTTTACTTTTTTAGGTAAAAATGTATCATTTAACTTGAAGGGAATTAATAATAAAATCAAAGTACTATATTTGTGATTTTCCCAATTTTGATATATTTTTGAGTTACAGCATCAGTGAGCATTAATACGTGAATTTCAAAACATTCATCTTGATTGGCGGAGTGGGCATCACTTTACATGGCTGTACCAGTTTTAATGCTTTGAGTTCAGATGATTCTGTTAAAAATTATGCTTCAGCACAGGAAATGATCGTTCAAAAAAATATCAACCAACCGAATGGACAGGCCAAAGAATATGTCTATTCATGGGGAGTAAAACAGAATGACAAAGAGCCGCAATCTTTATATCCCAGAAAATATTTAAACAATTACTGTTCTGCCAAGCATGGCAAATTCACGCTGCTGTATAAGAGTTCCATGGCTCTGGTGAAGGATGCATCGGATAAAAAACGCTTATTTTCCTCCGGTAATGTCAAACAGGGCATAGGCGCCTATAAGTGTGTACAAAATAATGGACAGAGCTGGATTGCCTCTATTGAACCGGTGGCTGAACGTAAACTCAATGATGGTTCGGATGCACGGGCAGTCAGCTTACATACCAGACTCATGTCGGTGGATGAAGCTAAAAAGTTTTATAAAAATATTAGTATGACCACAAATGCTGCGGATAAAAAAATCAATTCCAATGATCTGGGCAATAAAAAAGCGCTCAATAAAACTGCCCTTCAAAAAGAGGCTGAAGCTAAAAAAGAAGCAGATATTAAAAAAGAAACCAAACTAACTCCGGAGTTGCCAGCAGCACAGCCGCTAAAAGTCGTGGAAAGTCCGCAACAGCAACAGATGAAATTTTACGTCGCTGCACGTCGTGATTTAAATAGTGGTAAAAATCAGATCTCTGCCTGTAATAATGCCCAGCGGGCTTATAACTATGGCAAGCTGCAAGGAACTGAGGGAACCCGGGTCTATACCGAATCGGGGATGCTGGTTGCACGTTGTTTAACCAGTGTACCCAGTTATAGCAACCGCTTTTCTAATTCTAAGGCTCAAGCAACGCGAGTCTTGCAAAATTTAGCCGTGAATTACAATCACAGTGGGGCGAAAAATATGTTGAGGCAGATGAAGTAAAAGCAATTTTTCTCATCTTGATTGGTGCCACGTTCCAGCATCAAGCGATGGAACGTGGATATCAAGTTTTCAAATCTTAACGCGGCAGCATTACAGCTGAATCGTTGCACCCAAGGCTTTCACAAATTGCGCCATCCAGGCAGGGTGTGCAGGCCAAGCCGGTGCAGTCACGAGATGTCCGTCCGTGATTGCTTCAGTCACGGCGATATCGGCATATAAACCGCCTGCAAGTTTCACTTCCGCTGCACATGCAGGATAAGCAGAACAGGTCTTACCTTGAAGTACATTGGCCGCTGCTAAAAGCTGTGCACCGTGACATACGGCTGCAATTGGTTTTTTTACAGCATCAAATTCACGTACAATTTCCACCACACGTGCATTCATGCGCAGGTATTCAGGTGCACGCCCGCCCGGAATGACCAGTCCTACATAATCTTCGGTATTGACCGAGTCAAAGTCATAATTGATGGCAAAGTTATGACCACGCTTTTCACTATAGGTTTGCTCGCCCTCAAAGTCATGAATGGCTGTGGCGATGCTGTCGCCGGCTTTTTTATCCGGACAGACTGCATGCACGGTATAGCCCAGGCCAGTTAAAAACTGGAATGGCACCATTGTTTCGTAGTCTTCGGCATAGTCGCCCACCAGCATCAAGATTTGTTTAGCCATGATTTTTCCCTCTGTTCAGATATGATTTATATGAAGTTTTATTTTCATTCACCATAGCATAAGCAGAGGTCATTTTTAAGGATGAAGTGGCTTTCTTTAGTCGAAGCCGGAAACCCTTCAAATGGTCAGGTAGATAGGCAAGCTGAAAAGAAGTTTGATTTTACACAGCCATAACAAGCTGCACCCGGCAATTTATGATAAAAAGACAGCAGTTCAGAATGGAAGTTTGCTTTATGTTTTACTCTATTTTCACCCCCTTGGGGCGTCGCTTTGCTCGAATCGGTTGTTCTGTTTTGATGGCAACTGCGGTTATGGGAACAACACAAGTTGCAATGGCCGGAACAACGGTAGATCAGTTGAGTAACTGTCTGGTGAAATCCACCACGGCAGCAGATAAAACAACGGTGCTGCAATGGACCTTTGTCGCCTTATCTGCACATCCGGAATTGAAGAAATTCAGCAATGTGAATGAAGAACAGAGAACCCAGCTGGATAAAAACCTGGCACAAGTGTTACAGCGTATATTGGTAGATCAATGCGCGAGCCAGACTAAAGCTGTCATCGCGGCGGAGGGTGTACAAGCGGTGGGGGACAGTTTTCAGGAGCTTGGACAGATTACCGGTGAGGAAATTTTAGAAAATCCTGAAGTAGAAAGTCAGCTCAAAGGTGTGCTGCGCTATATGGATTTAAATAAACTGGTGGTCACTTTCTTAACACCGGATGTATGGAATAAGTTGGGTGAGTTAAGAGGGAAATAACTGATTTAATGCATGCGTGCCAGGGTTCAATTATGGTATTTAACCTGAGTTCGATATAAAAAAAGAGTAGAAAAAAAGCCCTGTTTTTGTAACATATTGGTTCTCAAGACAAAATGTTATAAAACAAGGCTTCTCAATGGATCATATTACCGAATTATTTTGTATTTTGGATGATTTCTGCAAAAAATTTAATGAATCTTTAGAGAAAGCTTTAATTTCTAATCAAAAAACCAGGTTGAAAAAGTCAGCTTTAAGCTTGTCTGAAGCAATGACCATTGTCATTTTATTTCATCAATCCGGTTTTAGATTCTTCAAATATTTTTATTGCCAAATGATCGTTCCATTCTGGAAATCTGCTTTTCCT